>JBBKXA010000167.1:0-3582 GCA_037969235.1 Bdellovibrionales bacterium
ATATAAGCTGCAAATCACCATCGAAAAGTTTGTGCAGGGTGCTTAAATACCGTGTACCGCCTGCAATATTTTGTTCTGGATCGAATGAATTTGACACATTAAAGCGCTTTGCCGTCATCGGCATGAGTTGCATTAAGCCTTGTGCGCCCACGGGTGAAACTGCGTTTTTATTGTAGCTGGATTCCACGGCGATCACAGCCTTGATGAGGTTGGCGTCAACGTTGTATTTTGTGGAGAGTTTGGTGATGATTGTGTCGTAAATTTTTCTATTGGCAGGGGTTTTAGATGAAAATTTGGCTACATAAGGCCTGGTTTTACGGCGTTGTTGTTGCAGGTAGTCTAGGGCTTCGTAAACGGTCGCGGTGCCATCGTCATTGAATTCTATCACGGTGGCGTTTGCGAGATTGGAGAGCAAAACACACAGTGCAATTGTTAAAAATTGTAGTTTAAAAAAACAGTTTATCAAAATAAGCTCACGCAGTTTTTTGTTATGCGTAGAACATTTGTGCTGCAAAAAGCAATTATTTTTTTACACGCTTTGTCCAAAATACTCTGACGAGGTACAGTCGCGCGAATTGATAATATAGCAATATGCAAATCAACAGAATTATGTTGATTATATTTCCATTATTGAATTAATAACTTTCTAATGTTAGCCTGTTTTCGATGAACAAGTTTTTTTTAGTATTATCGGCATTTGCATTGATCGTTTCCGTGACGGTCTGCGCCTCGCATGTTGCTCATGCCAGCGTTGATACTGACACAGACATATCTATAAGCATTGATATTGATAATCAGAACGATAATTCTCTGGGTAGCATTGGCTGCGATATGTCATGCGGTGGATGTTGTGTTCATCATGCTATGGACACAGCATATAGTGTTCAGGATATTATCTCCGTTGGCAAAGGCCAACTATTAGAACCAGATACAACCTTGTTTGTATCAGAGTTCATTTACGGCCTCAAACGTCCTCCTAAAGCTTAAATTTATAAGGCGTAGTGTATCTGCTTTTGACTGATTGATGTCATGAGCAGAAGAATTTTTGCGACCTTAATTCTTCAAGACTGCGCTTTTTATATCAAGCGCCGCCTTACCCCCTCATTGACACAAAAAAGGAAACTATGATGAAAAAACTACTCACTACGTCCGCGTTGGCCGTACTTTTATGGCAACCAACACTTGTCGGAGCCGAGACTTTGGATAAACAGACAGCGCTCCAAATGGCGTTGCAGAATAATCCAACCTATAAGGCGGCGCTGGCTGATATTGATGCAGCGGATGGCAGCAGATTACAAGCCTCGCTCCCCTCCAACCCTAACGCTGTTCTTGAGGTTGAAAACTTCGCAGGTGAAGATGATCAGGAAGGGTTTGACGGCGCGGAGATCACATTAAGCATCGAGCAAGCCATTGAGCTGGGCGGCAAGCGCCAGTACCGTACAGATATTGCCGATTACGACCATAAAATAACCCAACAGAAAGCCAAGGCACAAGCGTTAAGTCTTCTCGCCGAAACAGAATATGCATTCGTTCGTGTGGCAGTAGCGCAGGAACGAATAGCTTTGGCTGATAAGCGTCTCGCATTAGCGGACAAAACACACAGCATTGTGAAAAAACGAGTCGGTGCTGCAAAATCTGCGGATATACAGCATACCAAAGCCGACATTGAACAGTCAGCCGCAGAGATCGAAAAACGTAAAGCTGAAAAAGAGTTGCTCACAACCAAAAACGATTTGGCACGGCTTTTAGGCAGTATGGATGGCGACAGTTTAGATGTGAAAATTGATATAAGTGCATTACCCGATTTGATTGATCAACAGGCGCTTATGAATGGCCTGAAAAACGCACCGCAATCCAAAGCGCAAGAGTTTGTAAAAATGCAAGCGCGATCGTCTTTGGATCTGGCGTGGTCTGCAGCTGTTCCCGATCCGACTTTCGGGCTAGGTGTGCGGCGCTTTAATGAAAATGACAGCACGGCTTTGGTGGCCAGTTTGTCTTTTCCGATCCCCGTCTTTAATCGCAATCAGGGCGGTATACAAGAGGCCAAGGCCAATATGATCAAGACGGATGCCCAAAACTATGCAGCGGGTTTATCGCTGCGGCAAACCGCATTGCAGACATGGGAAAGTCTTGCCGCTTCGTTGGAGGAGACCAAAAGCTATCAGAATGAGATTATCCCAAGCGCCCGTAAAGCCTATGCCCAGGCCGATGACGGATATAGCCGTGGGGCATTTTCGTTTCTGGATTTACTGGATGCGCAACGCACCTTGTATGAGGTTCAACAAGCGCGACTGGACAGCCTCTTAAGCGTTTATGAGGCCAAAGCACAAACTGATTTCTTAATGGGAACGCATAGCCCTCTGATTGAACAATTTTCTAAAGAAAACAATGAAGGACAAAACTAATGACCAGAAAACTCTTATCCATAGCAGTGCTTGGGCTTGCGCTTTTTGCATGGCAACTCACACCCACAATAATCACTTCGGCGAAAGCTGAAACAGAAACGCATGATGATCACGGTCACGATGAAGAAAAAGGCGACAGCCATGAAAAAGGGCATGATGAAGGCGATGGCGATGATCACGGTGATGACCATTCTGAAGAGGGCGATAGCCATAAAAAAGTAGATAGTCACGATGACCACGGTCACGGAGGCGAGTCCCATGGTGATGAACATGGCGATGAACATGAAGAAGGCAAAACCGAAATCGCACCGGACGCGGCAAAAAAAGCTGGTATCTCCATTGAAAAAACGGCTCCGGCCATGATTGGAAAAGTCATTGCTTTAACAGGCCGTATAACCCTCAACCAGAACGCCAAAGCCGAAGTGCGGGCGCGATTTCCCGGTATTGTGCGAAGCGTGAAGGCCAATTTGGGAGAGACAGTACAAAAAGGTCAGGTGCTGGCCGTTGTTGAGAGCAATGAAAGTCTAAATAACTATAACGTCACCGCTCCGATTGACGGTACTATTTTGGCGCGAAACACCAATCTTGGCGATGTGGCGAATGGTGAGCCTCTTTTCACGATTGCCGATCTTTCAACGGTCTGGGCTAAGTTTCATATCTTCCCCAAAGATGCGGATATGGTCGCCGCGCAGCAGAGCGTTCGTGTCCATACGCTTGATGAAGGCAAAGAGCAAGACGCCACCATTGCAATGTTATTCCCGACTGCCGATGCCTTAAGCCAAACGCTTGTTGCTGTAGCGCCGCTCGATAATAAAAACAGCATGTGGAGGCCCGGCATGACTGTCGAGGGCGATGTGACTGTCTCGCAAAAACAAGTACCTCTGGCGGTACGTGAGTCTGCCCTGCAAAGCATGGAAGATCAAACGGTCGTATTTGTAAAAACTGGCGATAGCTATGAGATGAAACCCGTCAAAACAGGTGTGTCAGATGGACATTATATTGAGATTACAAGCGGCCTAAGCGCAGGACAATCCTATGTCAGCGAAGGCAGCTTTGTCATTAAAGCCGATATTTTGAAATCCGGCGCAGCACACGAACATTAAAAAAGAGTGATAAAATTATGTTAGAAAAAATTGTTAGAGCCTCTATACACCACCGTTGGCTTGTTCTGGTGGGT
>JBBKXA010000168.1:0-31419 GCA_037969235.1 Bdellovibrionales bacterium
ATATAATACCAGACATTGGGATCAAATGTGGATTTTGTGGTCGGTGAGCCAAGCGCGCGTAAAACCTCGGAGCGCGTACTTTCCTGAGGCTTTACGTCCGCGATTTGATGGTCTTCTAGCATGTTGCCACGATTTGCGACGGTTGGGGCGCATGCTGCTGTTCCCATCGCCACGATGGTGCATGATATTAAAAACAGTTTCTTTGATGTTTGAATCATGGTTATAAAGTCTTATCTTTCTTTTCGACGGATGAATCACATTTATACTGAACAGAGATATAAAGCAATGTTTGCATTTTTAAAACCAAAAAACCCATATTCTGCTGCCGCGCGTTCAATTTATGCGCAGATGCTCACGCATGTGCGCCAGCAGGATTTTTATACGCAGTGCGGGGTGCCTGATAGTTTTGATGGACGCTTTGATTTGTTGCTGCTGCATGCTTATTTGGTGCAGGAGCGGATGATGGCTGATGAAGCGGGGGAAAGTTGTGATTTAGTTGCTCGTGATTTTAATCAGGCTTTGTTCGATGTGACTTTTTTTGATATGGATCAGACTTTGCGTGAGATGGGTATTGGTGATATGGGCATTCCCAAACATCAAAAACGTATGATGAAAGCGTTCAATGGGCGCATGCATATTTATGCAGAAGTTTTGGATGCGGAAGATTTTAAATCGGCGTTGCGGAAAAATTTATATGGAACTGTTGAGGTCGATAATGATGTGTTATCGAAGATGATGGATAAGATTGATGGCATGCGTCAAGTTTTAAAATCGCAAAGTGTTGCTGATATTTTAAGCGGTCATGTGAGTTTTGAATAAAGGAGCGGGTAGAAAAATGGAAAATCATGATGGTAAGCTTTTGGATGCGGAATGGTCACATTGGATTCATGTTGATCATTTAAAAAACGGCACAACGCATTTTGATATATCTCCAGAACAAGAGGATATAGATCGCTTGGTGCGGCGTTTGGGTATTGTGGCGATAAAAAAGCTAGATGCGCATGTTGATGTTTCAAAACAGCCGGGCGCGGTTTCGTATCATGTAAATGGACGTTTTAATGCGGATGTTGTGCAGGAATGCGTGGTGAGCGGGACGCCCGTGGATGCCAGTGTGCGTGATGAATTTGAGGGGTGGTTTTCAGATTTAAGTGCAGCGACATCTATATCAAAAGCGCGTCATCAAAAAGAGTTGGAAAAAGGGTTTGGTGAAATTCCTATGCTGGATGAAAGCGACGATCCAGAAGCATTGGTGGATGGGAAAATTGATTTGGGGGAATTGGTGACGCAATATTTATCACTGGCGCTTGATCCATATCCGCACGCGCCAGACGTTGAATTTGATGATCTTGCGAAAGAAAAAGGATTGGTCAGTGAGGGGGCGGATATAAAAAATCCGTTTGCGGCGCTTAAAGATTGGAAAGATAAATTGAGCGATAATGAAAATTCTTAATGTTGAGGTGAGAAAAGCCTTGCGTAAGACACATAATTCCGTTAAAAACACTTCGCAATTCAAATTTAAAGAGGATAAGAGCTATGGCTGTTCCAAAAAGTAAAACATCTAAATCAAAGCGCAATATGCGCCGTGCGCACGATTCTTTGAGCGACACAAATTGGGTTGAAGATTCAAATTCAGGTGAGCCTAAGCGTCGCCATCATATCGATTTGAAAACTGGTATGTATAAAGGTAAACAAATTATCGAAGGTAAAGAGTAAGCTTTTCGCTACTTCTTATATTTTCGTAAGTAAACCCCGTCTTATGCACGGGGTTTTTTCTTTTTGTTCAGATAAATATTTTCTTTTGCTTATAAAACGCTTTAGGATTGGCGCATGACACAAAAACATATCATAGCGATAGATGCGATGGGCGGCGATGACGGTGTGGCTTCCGTTATTCCTGGCGTGGCTATGGCATTCAAGGCGCACCCCGATTTAGGGTTTTTGCTGTTTGGAGATGAGGGGCAGATACAGGCGATGCTCGCGCAACATTCCGATCTGAAAGCCGTGAGTGTTGTGCATCATACGGATCACAAAATTGCGAGTGATGAGAAGCCTTCTGCGGCTTTGCGCGCGAGC
The DNA here is from genome assembly GCA_037969235.1 of Bdellovibrionales bacterium. Taxonomy (GTDB): domain Bacteria; phylum Pseudomonadota; class Alphaproteobacteria; order Micavibrionales; family Micavibrionaceae; genus TMED27. The sequence continues at coordinate 2,074 of JBBKXA010000168.1, forward strand.
AAGGGGTCTTCGATGCGGATGGCTATTGAAGCGGTGAAAAATGGCGAAGCGGATGCTATTGTTTCGGCGGGTAATACGGGTGCGTTGATGGCGCTGGCGAAAATGGTGTTGAAACCGTTGACGGGGATACATCGCCCTGCGCTTGCGAGCGTTTTTCCAACCAAGGGGAGCGATACAATTATGCTTGATTTGGGCGCTAATGTTTTGGTGGATGCGGAAAATCTGGTGCAGTTTGCTGTGCTGGGGAGTGTGTTTGCAAAGGTTCGTAAAAATATTGATAAGCCTACGGTTGGGCTGCTGAATGTGGGGACGGAAGAGATGAAGGGCCCAGATCATGTGCGCGCGGCGGCGGCGGTGTTATCTGAAATTGATTTTCCTGGGCATTATAAAGGATTTGTTGAAGGATCTGATATTACCAATGGCAGCGTTGATGTGGTGGTGAGTGATGGGTATGCGGGCAATATCGCGCTGAAAACCGCAGAGGGTGTGGGGAGTTTGACGAATCAATTGTTCAAGGAACATATGACCGGCGATCCGCTGGCTCTTATTGGTAGTATGTTTGCCTATTTTGCATTGAAACGTTTGAAAGCCAAAGTTGATCCGCGTCGTTATAATGGCGGGGTGTTTTTGGGGTTGAATGGTTTATGTGTGAAAAGCCATGGGGGGTGTGACGCGCTTGCTTTTTCTTCGGCGGTGAGTCTGGCCGCGACAATGGCGAAGTCGGGCTATGTGAAAACCGTGGTGAAGGAAATTAATGCGTTGATGAATCAGGAAACCTTCCTGTCGCAAGATATTTAAGAGGGTTTGGGGCATGAAAAAAATCAAAATTTATCAAGTTGATTCTTTTGCTACAGAAGTATTCAAGGGGAATCCCGCAGCGGTTTGTCCGCTAGATCAATGGCTTCCTGATGATGCTATGCAAAATATTGCAGCGGAAAATAACTTATCGGAAACTGCGTTTCTTGTTAAAGAAGACGCGGACTATCATATACGTTGGTTTACGCCCACTAGTGAAGTTGATTTATGTGGTCACGCTACTCTTGCGGCGGCGTATGTGATTTTCGAACATTTAGAACATCCTGATCTTGAGATTAATTTTAAAAGCTTGTCGGGGAATTTGCGGGTTAATAAGTCTTTGGATGGCTATACGCTTGATTTTCCTGAGTGGAGTTTTGACGAAGTGAGAGTGCCCCAAGAGATGCGCCAGATAATGGGGGTTATGCCGATCGAGCTTTATAAAGGGGAAGATTGGGTCGCCATTTATGAGAGTGAGAGTGATGTGCGTGAACTTAAGCCTAATTTTGCGGCAATGAAAGATTTTGAGGATGCGAGAGGGATTATAGCTTCGGCAAAAGGGGATGACGTTGATTTTGTATCTCGTGCTTTTTTTCCAAAAATTGGAATTGAGGAGGATCCTGTCACTGGATCAGCACATTGTATTTTGACGCCAATATGGGCGCAGAAGCTTGGAAAAGATTATTTATCAGCACGTCAAATATCTGCGCGTGGTGGTGATTTGAGTTGCTTGAGAAAAGATGGGCGCATTCATATCTCAGGACAAGCAAAGTTATTTATGGAAGGTGATATAAGTCTATGACTATAAAATCCGTAATTCATTCTGTGGGCGCTTATTTGCCTAAACGGGTTCTTACCAATAAAGAGCTTGAAGCTTTGGTGGATACTACAGATGAGTGGATCACACAGCGTAGCGGTATCAAAAGCCGCCACATTGCCGCCGATGGAGAAACCACGGCTGATATGGCGATTGCTGCGGCGCGTTCGGCGTTGGCGGAGGGGGATATTACCGCGAGCGAAATTGACGGCGTGATTGTTGCCACGACAACGCCCGATCAAACCTTCCCATCCGTTGCGGTGAAGGTACAAGCGGCGTTGGGTTTGCCTGTAGGCCTAGCGTTTGATGTGCAGGCGGTATGTACGGGGTTTGTTTATGCGCTGGCGACGGCGGATAATTTTATCAAGGCGGGGCAATGCCGCAATATCCTTGTGATTGGTGCGGAGAAGATGTCTTCGATTATTGATTGGAATGATCGTACGACTTGCGTGTTGTTTGCGGATGGGGCTGGGGCAGTTGTTTTGCAAGCGCAGAAGGGTGTTGCTGGTAAGGATGTTTCATCACGCGGGGTGCATTCCACGCATTTATATGCGCGCGGCGATCAGCAAGATTTACTGTATGTGAATGGCGGAGCTTCATCGACGCAGACTACGGGACACATTGTGATGCAGGGGCGTGAGGTTTTTAAATATGCGGTGTCTTATATGGCCGATGCGGTGAATGCGGCGCTGGCGCATAATGGAGTGGAGCCTGAGGATATTGACTGGCTTATTCCGCATCAGGCCAATATTCGCATTATCGAAGCCACGGCGAAAAAGTTGAATATGAGTATGGATAAAGTTGTGGTGAGTGTTGATCATCACGGTAATACTTCTGCGGCATCTATACCACTTGCGATGTATGAAGCCATTAAGGATGGTCGTGTGAAACGCGGCGATTTGTTGCTTTTGGAGGCAATGGGCGGCGGTTTAACGTGGGGGAGTGCATTGGTGCGCTATTGATTGCGTATTAAGGTTTTCGTATAGTACTTTGAAGTTATTCACAATTTTTGAAATTATGATTGTGGCATATCTTGACCATAGATGTTGCTCGTACTATCTTAGGGTTATCACTCATTAAAATGGAGATTCCTTGAGATGGAAAATCGTACAATTACCCGCGCTGATTTGGCTGAGGCTGTTTATGAGCAGGTTGGTTTATCACGTAACGAATCATCGGATCTGGTTGAAGCGGTTCTGGATGAAATATCTGACTCTTTGGTGAGCGGTGATCATGTGAAGCTTTCATCATTTGGTAGTTTTTCAGTGCGTGAAAAAGCCGAGCGTATTGGTCGTAACCCTAAGACTGGTGTCGAAGTGCCTATTTCGCCGCGTAAGGTTTTGGTGTTCCGTGCATCGCATGTGTTAAAAGATCGCATTAATAAGGGTGAATAATCGCTTGTAAAATAATAATAATGGGGAGAATTAAATGAGTAATGCACATACACAAAATGCTGATACGCGGGATGAAAATCAAGATAGCGAAGCAGAGCAAAGGGCGCCGATCACGGGTAAAGTGATAGAGCAAAAGCCGCAAAGCGATAGTCGTCGTGGACGGAAATCTGCGGGTGCGTTTAGAACCATCAGTGAGGTTGCCGATGCGCTTGATGTACAACAACATGTTTTGCGTTTTTGGGAGACAAAATTTTCGCAAATCCGTCCCTTAAAACGCGGTGGTGGGCGTCGTTATTATCGGCCTGAAGATCTTGAGTTATTGCAGCGTATTCATCATTTGCTTTATACGGAAGGCTACACGATCAAAGGTGTACAAAAGCTTTTGCGTGAAAAAGGGCGCGCGGGTTTGATTGCGGATGCATCGCCGAATGTTGCTGAAAATAACAACGAACGCGCCGTTGTTGAAGCGCAAGCTGCGCCAAAGACGATGACCGTTGTTAGCGGTATGAGCACCGATCAACGCGAAGCCATGATGGCGATGTTACGTGGATTGAAAGATTTGCGTGAAACGCTTAAGGCAGGATAAGGCGTAATTTAAATGCCGTCTGGCGTGCTGGGTGGTTCTTCTAGCAGGTCACTAATTATTTTATCGGCTTTTTGTTTTGCAGATGCGATTTTAAGGTGCGGTAGTATTTGTTCTTTGTAAATCATATTATGAAAGTTTATGCCTTTTTCCTGAATGATATAACGATTTTGATCGTACGTAATGTGAGACTTATTTAGCATACATTTTATCATTGCATCGAGGGTAAAAGGGGTGTTGAGATATTTTTCATCCTCAAATTCATGTTCGGATATTTCTTTTACAGCTTGAATGAGTAGCTCTTTTGTTATTCCAGATGTATCGAAGCGTTTTAAGGCCTGGTAATAGCAATAAAATTGCTTAGCCTCGTCCCTGCATATGAAATTGAGATTAACTTCACCTGAAAGTGTGTAACTTTCATCTCTTTTAAAATCGTTCATGATTTTTCCTTTTAAAAGTATTGCTTATTGTATTTTGGATTGTTCTGTCAATTTAAAAAATCAATTTAGCGCTTGAAATGTCTGGCCAATGACTTTATTGCTATGATTAACGGGACGTAGCGCAGTCTGGTTAGCGCGTACGGCTGGGGGCCGTGAGGTCGGAGGTTCGAATCCTCTCGTCCCGACCATAAAAAAATAAAAAAATGCAGGGTTACCATAGGGATGAAATTTGAAGGAATTAGATTAGCATTCGTAGGTGTGAATAGTGCGCCTATTCATATTGAGCTTGATGATGAAACGCAAGCTACGCTTGAGCGTGTTCAAAAAATTGACAAATATTGCGTTAATGACACGTTTTTATATGCGCTTTCGACTTATCATTTTTTTCTAAAAAGTCAGGCGAAGGGGCTTGATTATGGTGTGTTTGGGGAAGGCGGATTCAAAATTGATGGTTTTGATGATTGTTTTAATGATGATTTATCCGATGATGATAGGGCCTGGTTTTTGGCGCGGGCTGAAGAATGTAAAAATCATGCGGAATCTTTTGAAAATATGCTTGATTATGTTGGTGTCGATGCCAAAGAACTTTTGGAACGCGCGATTAAAATGTGGGGCAGGCTTATGGAGCATGCCGTGGAGCAGCGTTGCTATCTGGGCGGTGAAGTTCAGGGGCAGGAAGGCTTCGGCTTTACAAATTGGAATTTATTAAAAGTTTTAGCGCCTGATCCTGTTGATCCAGGCGTAGTGAGCTTGCTTGCGGGACTCGATCCTCGTATTGATCCGGATGCTGGCCCTAAAATTTAAGGCGGATATAATACGAGGTATCATGAAACTTTCATTAGCATTTAACGGCAATGATCGCACATATGAAATTGATTATGATGTGAACACCTTAGCGGCGCTGAAGCGTTGCCAGCAGAGAACGGGATTTAGTCAGCAGCAAACGGCAACGGATGCTCTCTGGCTTTACAATCATTTCATTATAAGCCAAGCCAAGGGGCTTGATTTTGGGGTTTTTGGTAATGGGGTTGAAGGCACAAGAAGAATTAAGCTTGATGGTTTTGATGAGTATTTTTCGCGTGACGTTTCTGATTGGCAAAAGGCTACGTTTTTGACAGAGCATGCAGCATGCGTCGATAGCTTTGAGCATTTTAAAAATATGTTAGGTTATACGGGGATTGGAGCAAAAGAGCTTTTAGCGCGCGCTGTTTATATTTGGGAAAGATGTATTGAGTTGGGTGAGCAGCAGCATTGTTATCTTGGGGGTGATATTCATGACAGCGGCAAATTTGGTACGCAGTCATTTGCTCTTTTCGAAGGGTTGTTTCCTGATCCCGCGTTTTTGAGTTTTAAGTCACGCCTTGACATGAGCGCGGATCCTGAATTATAAATATGTATAAAAGTTTGTGTGGGAATTTAAATGTTATCAACCAAATGTTAAAGGATATTTTAAATGAATATACACCTCGTAATAAATGAAAATGAACGAAATAGCACTTTTGAACTTGCGCTTAACTTTAATGATGCTGTTTCAGAGGCCTTTACATCGTTAGAAAATGATAGTCAGCTTCCCAGTTCAACAGTGTTATTGGATGTAATCGCTAGCTATAATTATATTGTTGATGTCACCGCTAAAAATAAAGCTATGGGTCATGGAATGATTGGAGTCTTTAATCGTAAAGGTGAGATGGTACAGCCTATATCATCTGAAGTGCTAGAATCTGTAGCAGCAAACTTTGATGGGATTGGGTATGAACGTATGGAGAGCGGCATAAAATTTATTCAGGATATTCCAGAGATTTTTGACTATAAATATAATCATCATGCTGTGATTTCCGATGCTGTGCTCGTAATAAAAGATGCTTTGGATAAATGTCGTCTCAACGATGGATTTATTGGTTCCCTACGTGAGGATGGAAAGATGTTCAACATATTAAATACGTCTTTATCTGATTCAATTAGGCACGGGTAATAACCCATAAATCGCCATGACCATCAACCTTGGCAACATCACCATTAATGATCCCGTTTTCCTTGCGCCTATGTCGGGGATATCGGATTTGCCGTTTCGTCGTATTGTTAAGGAATTCGGTGCGGGGATGGTGTTTTCGGAGATGATTGCCAGCCGTGCGATGCTTCAGCATAGTCGCGAATCCCTTAAGATGTCTTCGAATTGCGAGAGTGAGTTTCCGTTTGCCGTTCAGCTTGCTGGGTGTGAGCCAGAGGTAATGGCGGAGGCGGCACAGATGAATGTGGATCGCGGGGCGGATGTGATTGATATCAATTTTGGCTGCCCTGTTAAAAAGATTGTGACGAAATTTGCAGGCTCTGCGTTGATGCGCGATGAAGATTTGGCGCTGCGTATTATGGAAGCCACGGTGCGGGCGGTTGATGTACCTGTGACGATGAAAATGCGTTTGGGTTGGGATCATGAGCATTTAAACGCCGCGAGTTTGGCGAAAAAGGCGCAGGATGCGGGTATTCAAATGTTGACCATTCATGGTCGGACGCGTTGCCAGATGTATAAGGGCGATGCAAATTGGCGTGCAGTGCGTGCGGTGGTTGACGCTGTTGATATTCCCGTGATTGTTAATGGTGATATTTTATCGCCCAATGACGCGGTTGAAGCGCTGGCGCAGTCTGGCGCTGATGGTGTGATGATCGGGCGCGGGGCGCAAGGCAAACCTTGGGTTTTGCGTGATACTATCGCGCATTTGCGCGGGGAGGTTGTTCCAGAGCAGCCCAATGCGGAAGAGCTTCATGTGCTGATCACACGCCATTATCGCGATATTTTAGAATATTATGGGGAGTGTGTTGGGGTTAAGCTTGCGCGGAAGCATTTGGCTTGGTATCTGACTGGATTTGAAGGTGCGGCGGCACTTAGGAATGAAATCAATAGTATGAGCGATCCTGATGCGGTGATGGATTGCATTGATGCGTTCTTTGATTCTAAATCTATGCATTTGGCGGCTTGATTTTTTACGCGGTATTAGGATACCCCAATTTTACCATGCTGTTTTTGTTCATTTTTATTGACATGAGTGTTGATATACGGCATAAAGCGCATACTTTGTGAAAAATAAGGATAAAACAATGAGCAAAACAACTTCTGCAACACCTGCGGATATAACAAAAAAGTGGATCATCGTTGATGCACAGGATGTTGTATTGGGTCGTTTAGCGTCTATCGTGGCGCTACGTCTTCGTGGTAAACATAAACCAAGCTATACACCACATATGGATGATGGCGACCACGTGATTATTATCAATGCGGAGAAAGTCCGTTTGACAGGTAATAAGCGCGATGGCGATATTTTTTACTGGCATACGGGCTATCCTGGTGGGATTAAGCAACGTAGCAAAGGTGAAATCCTTGAAGGTAAATTTCCTGAACGTGTTGTAGAGAAGTCTGTGCAGCGTATGTTGCCGCGTGGGCCTTTGGGCTATAAAATATTTTCGAATTTGCGTGTATATGCAGGAACGGAGCACGGACATGACGCGCAAAAGCCAGAAGTCCTCGACGTTGCATCTATGAACCCCAAGAATAAGAGAGGCTAAGACATCATGGCCGATAAGAAAAACGAAGTTAAAGACCTTAAAGATCTCAAAGATTTAGGCGTTGAAGTTAAAGCTGAGGGTGAGGCAACTATTGCGGATGAAAAGACGCAAAGCACGACACCTGTTGAGCGTGTGCAAGAGTTGGACAAGCAAGGACGTGCATATGGAACAGGTCGTCGTAAAGACGCGGTTGCTCGTGTATGGGTGAAAGCTGGTTCAGGTAAAGTGACAGTGAATGGTCGCGATCAAGCGATTTATTTTGCGCGTCAAACACAACGTTTGATTTTGAACCAACCGTTTTTAATTGTGAATGGCGTTAATAAATTTGATGTTGTTTGTACAGTCAAAGGTGGCGGTTTGTCAGGTCAAGCGGGCGCTGTACGCCACGGTATTTCTCGTGCTTTGGAGAAATTTGATCCAACCATGCGCCCTGCATTGAAAACTGCGGGTATGATGACACGTGATGCACGTATCGTTGAGCGTAAGAAGGTTGGTAAGCATAAAGCTCGTCGTACTAAACAGTGGGCCAAACGTTAACTTCACACTTTTATTTGTGACGTTGTCAAACTGGGCTTGCGTATAAAAATATGCGGCGATTGTTTTCCTAACCACAAAGCAAAATTGTTTTGTTAAAGAAATGCTCTGATTAAGATTTTGTGATCTCCTCTACCAAGTGGTTCACAGTTATAAACGCTCCGCGATTAAGTTCTTACCAAACTTGCGGGGCGTTTTTTATGGGGAATGTATGCAAATAAAGTGGAGTTAGTCTTGCGCCGTGTTGATAAAATGTTTGATAATGCGTTTTTATAAAACCTGTTTGCGAAGTGTTAGCCATGGAATCATATTTTTCAATTTTGCCCCGTTTGTCGATGATTGCTCTGCTGAGCTTTATGCTGGTGGGGTGTTCGTATTTTGATACGGGCGAGGCGTTGCAGGTTGAAAAGCCGCAAGTCGTCGCGCCGCAAGCGGATTACAATGTAAATGATGCAATATTGCAACGCACCAATGGGAGTGTTGAGATTTTTGATCTTACGAGCGGTGACGTTGTGTCCATAAATGACGTGCCGCTTTATGCATCAAGCCAAGCGCTTAACGATGCACAAGCGCAGGAATTTTCACAGATGCAAAATATTCGCGAGGCTGCACCTTCACAAGCTATCGCGGTGAACGAGCATCAAAATTTTTATACTTCAAACGCGATGGCGGCTTCAACGCCGAATGTACAAATTTTTTCACTTGATGACGATGAAAATATATCAGCGGCTGGATGGGGTAACGGCTATACTCCCCAGTCTTTGGTTTCCCCATATACATCGACGCAGCCCATGATGCGTGAAGATGATATTGTTATTCAAGATGGTGTTGGCAATCGCGCTATTGTTTACTTTGAACATGATTCTGCGGATGTGCATGGTGGTGAAATAGCAAAGATCGAACGCATTTCTTCGATTTTTAATCCTGCGGCTGGGCAAGGGCTCACGATTGAGGGGCATGCCAGTGTGCAGGCGAATTACGCAGACCGTGCGCAGCGCGGTATGGTTAACCTCAAAATTTCTTTGGATCGCGCCTATAATGTCGCGCGGGAGATGATTGCGCGCGGGGTTCCTCCTGAAGCAATTCGTGTGATTGGGCGCGGCGATACTATTCCTGTTGATGAGGTGAATGGTATGAGCGCGGAACAGGCTTCGCGCCGTGTTGAAATTCTGGGTTAGAGGTTTTTTGATATGAGTACGGCTTTACGTTTAGGTATTGCAGGGCTGGGCACTGTGGGTGCGGGGGTTGTGAAAATTGTGCAAGCTCATGCCGATATGCTGGCGCTTCGTGCGGGGCGGGATATTGAGATTACTTGCGTGAGTGCGCAAAGCCGAAATAAAGAGCGGGGTGTTGATCTATCTGGATATGGTTGGGTTGATGATGCACTTGATATGGCGCGGCGTGATGATGTGGATTGCGTTGTTGAAATGATCGGCGGCTCCGAAGGGCTTGCTTATGATTTGGTGCGCGCGGCTTTGGAAAACGGGAAGCATGTTGTTACGGCTAATAAAGCGTTGCTTGCGCATTATGGTGTGGAATTGGCAAGGATCGCGGAGCAAAACAATGTTTCATTGATGTATGAGGCGGCTGTTGCGGGGGGGATTCCTATTATCAAAGCTTTGCGTGAAGGTTTTGCAGGCAATGAAATTACGGCGATATACGGCATTTTAAACGGGACGTGCAATTATATTTTGACGCAGATGCGCGAGACGGGGAATGATTTTGACAGTATTTTAAAAGATGCGCAGCAAGCGGGTTATGCTGAGGCTGATCCGTCTTTTGATGTGGATGGTGTTGATGCGGGGCATAAGCTCGCGTTGATGGCGGCGATTGCGTTTGGGATGAAGCCTGATTTTGAAAACCTTTCGATTAAGGGTATTCGTCAGATCAATACGACCGACATCGAATTTGCGCAAGAATTAGGCTATCGCATTAAATTGTTAGGGATTGCGCGTAATGTTGATGGGCAATATTCTCAAATGCTAGAGCCTTGTTTGGTGCCTGCGAACAGCCCGCTTGGTATGGTTGAGGATGTTTATAATGCAGTTTTTGTGACGTGCGACAGTGTGGAGACACCTTTGCTTACGGGCAAGGGTGCGGGTGGCGGTCCTACGGCTTCTGCGGTTTTAAGTGATGTCATGGATTTGGCACGGGGCACATATGTGCCGACTTTCGGTATTCCTGTATCTGCGTTGCAAACGCCGAAATGGCAGGATGCACGTGATGCGGTTTCTTCGTATTATCTGCGGCTTTCAGTATTGGATAAGCCAGGGGCGGTGGCGGATATTTCTGCGGTTTTACGCGACCATGCGATTTCTATTGAAGGGCTTTTACAACGTTCGCGCGATCCGAACCAACCTGTTCCACTTGTGATTACGACGCATGAGACGCGCCATGGTGCGATGCTTGATGCATGCGCGGCGTTTGAAAATCTCGATACGATAATTGATGAGCCTTGCCTCTTGCGTATTGAGCCTTTAGAGTAGCGCACATGACACAAGCAAACATAAAACAAGCAAACACAAAACAAGTAGAGAACTCCATGCCCCAAGCAGAAACCGAAATGGACCGTAATTTAGCCCTTGAATTGGTGCGTGTAACCGAAGCGGCGGCTTTGGCAGCATCGAAGCTTGTGGGGCGCGGTGATAAGGTTGCGGCGGATCAGGTCGCGGTGGATGCGATGCGCAGTGCTTTGAATACACTGCATATGCGCGGTACAGTTGTGATTGGTGAAGGTGAGCGCGATGAGGCGCCGATGCTTTATATTGGTGAGGAAGTCGGCGACGGATATAAAACCAAAAGCGGACCAGAAATTGATATTGCGCTTGATCCTTTGGAAGGTACGGATATTACGGCCGCGGGCGGTGCGAATGCGTTGGCGGTTGTGGCATTGACAGATAAGGGCGGGTTTTTGAATGCGCCAGATGTGTATATGGATAAAATTGCCGTGGGGCCTGGGGTGGACAGCTCTATCCTTGATCTGGATGCGCCGATTGGTGATGTACTTAAGGCTTTGGCTAAGGCCAAAGGTGGCAATGTTGATGAGCTTATGGTGTGTATTTTGGACCGCCCGCGTCATGCGGATTTAATTGCGGCGGTGCGAACAACAGGTGCACGTATCACGTTAATTGGTGATGGTGACGTGAGTGCGGTGATTGCGACGACGGATCCTGATACAGGTATTGATTTATATGTAGGTTCTGGTGGAGCGCCTGAAGGGGTTTTGGCCGCGGCGGCATTGCAATGCATTGGCGGTTCAATGCTGGGTCGTTTAACCTTCCGCAATGATGATGAGCGTGGACGCGCGGAGCGTTGGGGCATCAAAGACCTTAACGCGATTTATACGACTGATGATTTGGCCAAGGGCGATAATGTGATGTTTGCGGCTACTGGTGTGACTGATGGCACGATGCTTCGCGGTGTGCGCCGTTATGCGGGTGGGGCGAAGACGTCCAGCATTGTTATGCGCTCGAAATCTGGTACGGTGCGCCGTATTGAAGCGACACATAATTTTAAGCGTAAAAACTGGATTAAAGCGATTTAATTGGTTTATTGTTCAATGATCCTTGAAAATTGCATATCCTTAGCGATATGAATGATTCTCTTTCTTTAAATAAAACGCAATGGGTTATGCCCGATGTTGATTTAAACGCGGTTGAGCAGGTTGCGCGCGCGCATGATTTGCCCGAAATTGTTGCGCGGATTTTGGTGCAACGTGGTGTGCGCGATATTCCTGCATTTTTGGAGCCAACATTAAAAGAGCATTTGCCTAATCCGTTGGGATTGAAGGATATGGAAGCGCTTGCGGCTTATATGGTTGTGGCGATTGTTGCGAGAAAAAACATTGCGATCTTTGGAGATTTTGATGTGGACGGGGCGACATCTTCGGCTTTAATGCATCGTTTTTTGAAACATTGCACAATTGATGCGCCGATATACATACCTGCGCGATTGACCGAGGGATATGGCCCCAATGTTGATGCGCTGCAAAGTTTGAAGGATGGCGGGGCGGAGATAGTATTTTTGCTTGATTGCGGAACAACGGCGTTTGACGTGGTGCAAGCGGGTGTTGATATGGGGCTTGATATTATTATTCTCGATCATCATGAAGCGGAGGAAAAGCTGGCGGCGGCAAAATTTACGATTAATCCCAAGCGTAAAGATGATGTGAGTAATTTGGATATGCTGGCGGCAGTTGGGGTGACGTTTTTGACTTGTGTGGCGATTAATGTGGCCTTGCGGGAGGCTGGTTTTTTTGAACAACAGGGCATATCTCAAGCGCCTCTAATTCTGTGGCTGGATATCGTGGCGTTGGGGACGGTTTGTGATATGGTGCCGTTGACGCATGTGAACCGATTGTTGGTGCGTCAGGGGTTCAAGCAGATGCAAAATAGCGTCAATCCTGGGCTTAATGCGCTTATAGAAACATCACGCATTACAGATGAAATCACGCCTTATCACGCGGGTTTTATTCTGGGGCCGCGAATTAATGCGGGGTCACGGGTCCATCAATCGGATCTTGGCGCGCGGTTGCTTTCTACGGATGATGCGCAAGAAGCTAATGACATTGCGTGGACGCTGAATGACTGCAACGATAAGCGCAAGGCTATCCAGCAGGATATGGAGCGCGAGGCTCTGGAGATGGTTGAGCGCGAAGGTATGACGGATCAGCCGTTGATTTTTGTAGCGAGTGAGCATTTTCATCAAGGCTTGAGCGGTCTTGTTGCAGGGCGTTTGAAGGATAAATATAAAAAGCCTGCGTGTGTGGTGGCGTTGTTGAAGAATGAGCATGAGGGGCGGGGGTCTGGGCGCTCCGTTGCGGGGATTCATATTGCGCAAAGTTTTATTGATGCACGCAACGAAGGGATTATAGTTAAAGGCGGCGGTCATGCTATGGCTGGTGGTTTTACGGTTGCAGTGGATAAGATTGATGTGTTTCGTGAGTTTCTCTATAAGCATGTTGCTGCGCAGATGAAAGATGGCGTTGTTAATGTCCAAACTGTGGTGGACGGCAATTTGACGGTGCGCGGCGCGAGTGCGGATTTGGTGCGCATGTTGCAAAATCATATTGGCCCTTTTGGGCAGGAGCACGCCGAGCCGCTGTTTCTTTTTCAAAATGTGCGTTTATATAATACGAATGTCGTTGGCGAAGCGCATATCCGAACGATGATTTCAGATTGGGAAGGCGGCACGCGGATGAAAGCTATGGCGTTTCGCGGGGTGGGGACTCCGCTTGGTGATGCAATATTAAAACAGAGTCTAAGTCATTCGGGGTGCGCTTTTAACTTGCTTGGTACGTTAAAACTTGATAATTGGGGGGGAAGAGATAATGTCGAACTTCATATCAAGGATGCATCGTTGATGATGCAAGAACATATTGAACCACACGCACAACAACAATCATGAACCGCCGCATAGCCACGAGCATGGTGAAAACACCGCTGTTGAGGTTTTGGTGAAAAATAAGGCTGCTGGAGCGCATCAGAAAAAAGTGCTCTGGGCGATTGTGTTGACGGAGATGAGCCATGTTTTTTGCTGCGTTCTGCCAACATTGTTCAGTTTAGTGAGCTTATTGGCGGGTGTCGGGATTATCGTGACTTTGCCTGGTTGGCTTGGATCATTACATAATATTATGCATGGCTATGAACTAGCGATGATCATATTTTCGGCGTGTGTGATTATGCTGGGTTGGGCTTTTCATTTTTATAGTTATAAGGAAGATTGCCATGATCATGGGTGTGGCCATAAGCCCTGTGGACCGACTAAGCGGCGGGCGAATAAGATTTTGATTGCGGCAACCATGTTATTTGTTGTGAATATCGTGATTTATTTTGGGGCGCATCGACATCAAAATTACGTTAATCACTTTGGTCAACTTCACGAAGCGCCTCAGCTACGTACTTTAAAGGTTGATAAGGCGCATTTGCATCATCCAGGGCATTAAAATCTATAGCGCGATAAAAGCAACTTTTTTGTCCTGTGTGGCAGCTGGTTTCGTTTTCCATTTCTACGCTTAATAAAATACAATCTTGATCGCAATCGGTACGGATTTCATTTATGTGTTGGATATGACCGCTTGTAGCACCTTTGTGCCAGAGTTCGTTGCGACTGCGTGACCAATAATGAGCCTCGCGTGTTTCGATGGTGCGTTTTAAGGCTTCTTCGTTCATGAAAGCTTGCATCAAGATTTGACCCGTATTTGCGCTTATTGTGATACAGGGGATCAAGCCGTCCTGGTTAAAGCGGGGAGTGAATTTTAGCGTTTCTTCGATAGTTTCTTTTGATTTGCTCATCGTCTGAACCTTACTTTGTTTGTCCATTCTCTGGTATTGTATTTGTAATAAAGTTTGCTTGATGTGGCGCGTGGGTCGCTGATGACGCAATAAATGTCTTGTGAGGTTTTTGTATGGGTAAGGTTATGAATGCCGGAATCCATGAACACGACTTTGGGGAAACGTACGTGTTTGAGTTTAACTTTTTTGCCATCGACTTTTACATCACGCAAATCGCCTTGACCTAGTTTAAGTCTTTTGGGATCTTTTAAAACTGTTTCTAGCGAGTTTTCACATACGCCTTTTGCCAATAACATTTCCTCGCTTACTTTCATTTGATATTCGCGGCCATAGCCCATGCCGCTAGCAACATAGACAGCGAATAAAATTAATGCGCCACCAATAGCCAGCTTCAAGTTTGATTCGCCTTTAATCCATTTTTGCGTATTGCGTTTATATTGATCAAAACTCATGCGTTTTGCTTTTTTAGGTAACGAGCCTCATAGGCATCCCATATCGCTTTTTCGCATTTTATGCCTTGGAGTTTGTAAATATGTTGAAGGCCAGTGGGGGATTTGGGGTTAATTTCTGTGACATATTGGCCAATAACATCGAGGCCGACAAAGACTAGGCCGCGTTTTATAAGTTCCGTTTTCAGGCGTGCGCATATTTCGCGGTCGCGCGGTGTGATTTCGCCGATTTGGGCTGTGCCGCCTACGGCTAAATTAGCGCGGGCGTTATTTTCTGCAGGTACGCGCAGCACGGCGGCTATGGGTTCACCTTCGACAACGATGATGCGTTTATCGCCTTTACGAATTTCGGGCAAGTATTTCTGCACGATAAAAGGTGCAGAATGCAGACGGCAGAACATTTCGAAAACGGCCTGTAAATTATCGTCATTAGGTTTGATGTGATAGACATCTAACCCGCCGAAGCCATTGAGGGGCTTAATGATTAGATCAGGATATTGTTTTTGAAATTCGCGTATGTCTTCTAAATTACGTGTAATTAAAGTCGGTGGCGCAAGGTCGGGATAATGGGTAATGAGAATTTTTTCAGGCGATTCGCGCGTGCCTTTGGGGTTGTTTAAGATGAGCGTGTTGGGGGAAACATGATCCAAAATGTGGGTCATTGCATCATAGCTTTGAGGGTCATTAAAATCATTTCGTATTAATATGATATCAAAATCATTTAAGTTTTTTGTTTCGGTTGCACCTGTTTTGAAAGGTTCATTTACGAGCCTTTGAAATGCTATTGAGCAGCATTGTGCAGTGACGTTGCCATCATGTAAGGATAGAGTTTTGTTGTTATAGTAGAATAATTTATGCCCACGCGCTTGCGCTTCAAGGCCTAAAACGAAGGTGGAATCTTTGTGTATATTGATTGTGGAGGGTGGATCCATTTGGATTGCGACATTTAATGGCATTGTTATTTGCATTTTGGGGGCTTTCGCTTGCTTTTATGTTTAAACTATAATAGCAAAGGGTGTAATTAAAAAGATAGACGGTAAAGAAAATAAGAACTGTATGAACTTTAGAGACCTCGGACTAAACGAAAATATCCTTAAAGCCCTTGATGATTGCGGCTATAGTGAACCTACCCCTATTCAGGCGCAAGCCATTCCGGCTATATTGATGGCGCGGGATGTTGTGGGTCTTGCACAGACGGGAACGGGCAAGACGGCGGGCTTTACTTTGCCAATGATTGAAATTCTCTCTGGTGGACGAGCAAAGGCGAGAATGCCGCGTTCGCTTATCCTTTCCCCCACGCGTGAATTGGCCGCGCAAATCGCAGAAAATTTTGATACGTATGGCAAGTACGGGTCATTGAGCAAGGCTTTGTTAGTGGGCGGTGTTTCGATGAATGACCAGATAAAATTGCTGGAGCGTGGTGTTGATGTTTTGATTGCTACGCCTGGGCGCTTGCTGGATTTATTTGAGCGCGGTCAGATTTTGCTAAACGATATCAAGGTTTTGGTGATTGATGAGGCGGATCGTATGCTGGATATGGGGTTTATTCCCGATATTGAAAAGATTGTCAGTCTTGTGCCGTTTACGCGCCAGACTTTGTTGTTTTCAGCAACGATGGCGCCTGAAATTAAAAAGCTTACGGAAAAATTTTTGAGCAATCCCAAAGAGGTTTCCGTGGCGCGTGCCGCGACTACGGCGAAAAATGTTGAGCAGTTTGTTGTGCATGCAGATCCAAAACGCAAAAATGAGATTTTAGAGCGGATCATTCAAAACGAAGATGTGCAGACGGCGTTTATCTTTTGTAATCGTAAGCGCGATATTGATGGACTGGTGCGTTGGTTGAAAGCCAAAGGTTATAAGGCGCAAGGTATGCATGGTGATATGGCGCAGTCGGAGCGCACAAAAACCCTGCAAGCGTTTAAAAACGATGAAATTACGTTGTTGGTCTGTAGTGATGTGGCTGCGCGCGGGATTGATGTTAATGATTTGAGCCATGTATTTAATTTTGACGTGCCGATGACTGCCGATGATTATGTGCACCGTATTGGACGAACTGGTCGTGCAGGCAAGAATGGTCGGGCGTGGATGTTGTCTACCAGTCGTGAAGAAAAATATCTGGATGCGATTGAAACGTTGATTAAGCAAAAGATCCCTGTGGCGGATGTGAAAGGGGCTTCAAAAAATTCTGGAGGCTCTTGTGCTGGTGGGGATGAGGATGGTGGTTCTAAGTCTGGACGCCCTGTTAAGAACATTTCCAAGGATCTCCCCGTTCAAAAACGTGGTAATGTAAAGGCTAAGACTGCGGACAAAAAGCCCGCGAAAACAAAGCCGCAAAACAATACTAAGCCCTCGCAAGGCCAAAATGATTCTGATGACAAAAATGTTAAAGGTTTTGGCGAGGAAATGCCTGGGTTCTTTGGGCGCGCTGGATAATTCTTATTTGCTGTAAAGCGCCTTGACGCGGATATCATATTCGGTGCAAACTTCCATCTAATGTATTTTCACATACGCTTTAAATTTGGAGCACAATTATCATATGCAGCTATTTTCTTTTATTGCTATTGTGCTTTTGACGTTTGTTACGCCTGCATATGCACAGTTTTTGACTGGCTATGATCAGCAACAACCTAAGCAAAGTGTGATCAAGTCTGATAAGGCATTGCAAGGCGTTGAGTTGTATATTCATACGCCTAAGGTGGCACCTTCTGGGATGAGGTTTGCTTCGCTTAATCCTACAAGTCGTGTGGTTAATGACGCAGCAGTTAACGAATATGAACCATTTATGACACGCAGTGAGTCGCTTAAGGCTTCTGATGGATCTAAATCTCCAGTTGATATTTCAGCGGATCAAATGACTCGTGACGAGGGTGCGGATATGGTTAGTGCTTCTGGTGACGTGTTTGTTAGCCAAGATGGTCGTATATTACGTGCGGATGACATTGTTTATAATGTTGGGGCTGATCGTATTGAGGCGCAAGGTGATGTTGTTTTAAACGAGGCAAATGGTGATATACACTTGGTTGATCGCGCGGAATATTATAACAGTTTGCGCAATGGGGATGTTGATAATCTTCGGACGACGTTAAATGATGGTTCTCGTTTTAAGGCCGAAAGCGGCAAGATGCGTGAGGGTGAGACGACGACGATGCGCGGTGCAAATTATACACCTTGCCCTGAATGTAAGTCTGATCCCGATCGAGCACCTGCGTGGAGTATAAGCGCCGCAAAAGTGACACATTTTCAAGAGGAAAGCCGTGTCAGTTATAAGCATGCGCGTTTTAATGCGTATGGTGTGCCGATAATGTATCTGCCATATTTCTCCCATCCTGACGGGACTATTAATCAAAAAAGCGGTGTTCTTGCTCCTTCGGGTGGGTATAAATCCGATCTTGGGGTTTTTGTTGACGGTAGTTATTATTGGGGTATTTCTCCATCGCAAGATGCAACCCTTGGTGTTGTTGCTTATTCCTCTCAGGCACCGTTGGGTTATGCGCAATACCGAAAACGTTGGAGGGATGCGTATTTGGAATTGGCGGGAAGCGGGACTTCATCGGAGCGCGATGATCGTATCGGCGACCAAACTGTAACAGTTGGTGAAGAGGCGCGCGGTCATATAGAAGCCAATGGCTTGTGGAATATGAACGAAAAATGGCGCAGTGGGTTGCATATTAATTGGGCTTCTGATGATCAATATATGAGCCAATATGATTTTAGTGATGAAGAAGTTCTTGAGAGCGAGCTATACGCTGAACGCTTTTCAGGACGCAATTATGCATCGGGGCGTATTTTATCGTTTCAGGATAATCGTTTGCGTGATACGCCACTTGATCAGCCAGATGTTTTGCCAGAAATAACCGCAAGCTTTATTGGCGAACCTGGTGCTGTGCCTATTATTAAAGGACAATGGAGTTTGGGTGGTTCTGCGCTTGCACTTAATCGGGATGGTAGTGACCAAGATGTGCAACGCTTTTCCTTTGACGCAGGCTGGGAGCGGCGCTTGGTATCGGATTATGGGCTTTTGACCAATGTGAATGCCCATGTTCGCACCGATGCGTATCATACGGATGATCGTAGCGTTGCTACAGCAGGTTCGGGGCGAAGTTCGAGCTCCACTGCAACACGTGTTTTTCCACAATTGCATGTGCAAAGTAGTTATCCGATGGCGCGACCATTTGAGAATATGCAAGCTAGAATAGAGCCTTTGGTTGCGCTTACGCTTGCGCCGAAAGTTTTGGATCAGGATGATATTCCGAACGAGGATAGTAATGACGTACAAATTGATGCCAGTAATTTGTTTGAGCGTAATCGCTTTCCTGGTTTAGATCGTGTGGAGGATCAGAGCCGCCTAACTTACGGCTTTAGGACTGGTTTATTTGGTTATGACGGGAGCCATGGCGATGTGTTTTTGGGGCAGAGTTATCGATTTGACAATAATAATAATCCGTTTCCCAACGGTTCTGGTTTGGAAAACCAACAGTCTGATTTTGTTGGGCGTGTTTCTGGGCAGTATAAGGATGTTTATGATTTGAGTTATCGTTTCCAAATAGGGAGCGAGGAATTATCTTCGCAACGTCATGAATTACAAGCAAGTGCGGATTGGAATCGTTTCTTAGTGCAAGCAAGTTATCTTTTTGCCGCACCAGTTGCGGATACTGGTACATTGGAAAGCCGCGAACAATTGGGTGTTAATACGCAATTTTATCTTACGCCAGAATGGCGAACAAGATTTGGTGGGATTCAAGATTTAGGAGAAGATCCTGGGCTACGTGAGGCTTATGCGGGGATTGACTATCTGGGGCAATGTGTTTTTTGGTCGCTTACAGGGGAGCGCAACTTAACAAGCGCGGCATCTGGTGATAGCAGTACCGAAGTGGTTTTTCGCGTTGGTTTGAAAAATCTGGGTGGGTTTGAAAGAACGGGATACGAAAGACAAAATCCTTAAATGTTGTCTGCAATCTTATGGTTGTAACCGATCAGGGCTTGTCTAAAGTTTTGATAGGCATTATCTTTACATGCATTCGATCATCTTTGTAACATAACGCAGGACGTATATCACACGTGAATATGATTATTAATCCAGAAATTCATATGTGGTTCGGCCTAATTATTACGATATTGGCTGTAATCTCCTTTATGCGAGAGAAAATTTCAATTGAGGTGACGAGTCTTGCTGTTCTTACCGTTATTCTTTTATTTGGACAGTTTTTTCCCTTGCCAAATAGTGAAGGTGTAAATCGAATAAATCCTACAGCATTGTTGGCGGGTTTTGCTAATCCATCCTTGATTGCAGTTTTAGCCTTACTTGTTATGGGGCAGGGGATGATTCAGACGGATTCATTGCGCTTTTTGACATCTCGTTTTCAAAGTTCTGGGCGGATGTCAGGATTGCTGTCGATTTTAGCGCTCATGATTTTTGTCTGCTTGATGAGTGCATTTATGAACAATACGCCATTGGTGGTTATTGCTATCCCGTTGGTGCAGGTTCTTTCCAATAATATTGGAGTATCCGATAGTCGTGTTCTCATTCCCTTAAGTTATATCGCTATTTTGGGAGGGATGACCACATTGATCGGTTCGTCGACCAACCTTTTGGTTTCAAGTGCTATGACCGATTTAGGTTACGATGGGTTGGAATTTTTTGAATTTATCATTCCCGGTTCGATGTTGGCGGCGGTTGGTTTTTTATATGTGTTGTTTATTTTGCCGATGTTTCTGCCTGATCGGTCTAATATGGCGCAAGATTTGACCAATTCCATTAAAGAGTTTGTTGCAGAAGTTGATATTTCTGATGATTCTGAATTGATCGGAACAGAATGTGTTAACGGTTCGTTTCCAGGGTTGCCCGATTTGGCGATTAAGCTAATCCAGCGCGGGGGGCACCTTATTCTTCCGCCGTTTGAGGGGTATGCGATTGAAAGCGGCGATATACTTATTATTGCCGCTTCGCGCAAAAGCTTGACGACATTACTCGCGCAGCATCCGGGGTTTTTGCTTTCGGATGAGCAAGCCGAAACTATGCGGACATCGGGCTTACAAAAAATGATAGATGGTGAGCCGGATGAGGATGATGTTGCTTTTGATGGTGAAAAAATGAAAACGCGGGTGCTGGCTGAATTGATGATTACGCCAGCTTCTCGTTATCTCGATATGTCTATGGAGCATGTGAATTTTAAAAAGCAATTTGGTGTTGTTGTTTTGGGAATTCAGCGGCGGGCGAAGGTTGTGCGTCGACGATTGGGGCGTATTCGTTTAGAATCTGGTGATGTGTTGTTGATCGCGGGCAGTAATAGCGCCGTGAATGCGATGCGCGAGAATACTGATTTTATTATATTGTCAGGATCCAAGCGCGACCTGCCTGTGCCTGGCAAGACGCCGATTGCCTTGGCAATTTTTATATCGGCAATTGGTTTGGCGGCAGCGGGTGTTATTTCGATTCCCGTCGCAGCGATTACGGGTGCGGCGGGTATGATTGCCACGGGTTGTTTGAATATTCGTCAAGCCACGCGCTCTATTGATCGAAAAATATTTTTGCTTGTTGGGTCAATGCTTGCGTTAGGGGTGATTTTGGAGGCTTCTGGCGCGGCTAAGGCGATTGCCGAAGGGTTGTTGAGTCTGCCGTTTGCGGATTCTCCGTTATCAATTCTGGCACTTCTTTTTGTGATTGTGGCAGTGACGACGAATGTGTTGAGCAATAATGCATGCGCGATTTTATTTACGCCTATTGCGATGAATTTGGCGGAGAATATTCCTGCGCCAGAGGGGCTGGATGTGAATATGACACATCTTTTTGCGATTACAGTTATATTTGCGGCGAACTGTTCGTTTGCGTCTCCCATTGGGTATCAAACGAATTTACTGGTCATGGGGCCGGGACATTATCGTTTTCGTGATTTTGTTAAGGCTGGTGTTCCACTTGCGTTATTGTTGTGGGTTACATTTATCTTGATCTTGCGTTATTATTTTGGCTTGTAGTGTCTATTTTTCAAAAAACATATGTGATGCATAATGCGCTTAAATTCCTATAATCCTCAAAATCGTTATCAGCGGCGTAATTCGGAGCGCCGTATTGCGTTCATCAGCGTTGTTATTATGATTTGCGTGGCTTTTGGTACGGGGTTGTATTTGGGCAAGCAAAATGCGGGGCAACAGGAAAAAGCTTATAAAAAACAGCTCGATGAGTCGTTGCTTGAGCGTGAAGTGTTGCAAAATACGATGACTGAGCTTCGAGCGGAAACGCAGACCGCTTTGACGCGGTACGAGCAATTGCAAGAAACATATAATGAGATTTTGCCTGAAGGGCCTTTGCGCGAATTGACAGCGATGTTAAAGCAGCAACTTGATGAAGGGAAATCACCGGAGCGTTTGGGTTTTCTTATTCGTTCAGCGCGTCCACCTCGTGGTTGTACAGAGCCAGAGACTAAACGTTTTGTTGTGTCTACGCCGAGTTATGACGGATCTGATAGTCAGATTAGTGTGGCCAATGGTGCGCTTGTGATTAAGGGCGCGGGGCAGTCTGCGATGAGCACTGAGGGGAAGGCTGAGGCTTGGTATGATCCCGCGAAATCTATTAAGATTGATTTTATTGCCAATGGTGAAACGGTGGCTTCGAAAGATAGCGCTATGCCTATTCGCCATTCAATCATCGTTGATGATCGGGAGTATCGTATTACGATTGCGGAAGGTGCGCGATCGTTCGCGAAAGTAACTTTTGATAGCTGTGATTATCCTTAGTTCCTTAATACAGATGTGTATTTATTGTTGCATAATTGCTTTGGCGAATGCGGCTGTGTTTTTTGGAATTGTGAAAGATTGGTCGTTGTAAATTATCTTGCCATTCGTTTGTTCTTTTGAACAATCTAGAGCGTCTGGTGTATTTATGAGTGGGGCTTCAGAGGCAATTTTGATTTTGCAGCTGTTACCTGCAAGGCTTAAGAATCCTTTTATATCAATATTCTTTGATTCTTGTTTAATGTTAAAGTTTAAATCGTTTTTCTTCAGGAATATAATTTCTACGTTTGTAAGGGGATCGAGTGATTTTAGATCGTCGCGGTTCATGTGGAGTGCGTTCTGGCTGTTGAGGTAGTCAAAGGCGCTGCCTATCCGATCAATGTAAATGTTGCCTTCAAAAGCGTTTGTGTTGAAGGCGTCATCCATTTTTAATGCCAGCTCGATACCTTCAATGCCGGCTGATTTCGCGGCGAGGGTCATGGAGATATTTGCACCATCACTTTCAATTGTGGCTGAACCGTTTTTCCACGGTAGACCTGCTATATTCAGTCCACCCGCTTGCAGTTCTCCTATGATTCGTATGTCTTCTTGCGTTGTGCCATTAGCCAATAGCAGGCCAGCAAGCCGGCTAGTGCGGATGTGATTGAGGTTTAGTTTGCCTTTTTCCAATTCGCTGCGAATATTCCATGTGCCATCGTTTTCAAATATCGCTTCGATTTTTGCTTGGGCGCTTAATTGTTTCTGAACGCCTTGGAGGATTGCTTGAATGCTTAAGCCTGATTTATCAGGGCGTGCCTGTAGGTCGCCGCTTAAAGATATTCCGCCTAGTGCTTCGCTGAGAAGGTTGATGCGGGCCTTTTCGAGGATGATGGTTTTTGTGTTTTTTATTAAGGTTTTAGGGATGTTTGCATTTTGTTTTTTCCATCCAGCGATCGTTATATTATTATTGGTATCAAGCTCACCTGTTAGCTCTAATCCTTTAATTGTTATGGTTCGCGAGGTTCCGCCTAGCATAAGACTTAGGGTTGAGTATTCTACGGCTATGGATTTTATGGTGCTAAATTCATCTTCATCAAGTTTAACATTCATAAACATTACTCGATTCCAATAGGCTTGTTTGCGAGAGAATGTGGCATCAGTGAAACCGCTTTGGTTTAGGGCGGCCATGATTCGTTGTTCGATTTTATCGGGGATAGAAAAAAAGAGATGGGTGGCGTAGCCCAAGGTTGACAGGATGAGCAGTGCTGTTGCGATTGTAATTTTGAGGCGCGTTGAGAGCATCATCATACGTCAATGTCGTTGGCGAATTCTGCGTTATCTTGGATGAAGCGGAAGCGCGGTTCGGCATTTTTGCCCATCAGGCGCTCAACCAAATCATCGACATCGGCGTTGGTTACGTGGGCTTCTAAAGGGTTTTCGCCTTCCAATGCTTCGGCTTCATTGATAATGGGAGAGGCGTTTTTGTCAGGAAGTTTAACGCGCAAGAGTGTGCGACTTTTGGGGTTCATTGTGGTTTCTTTTAATAATTTAGCGGGCATTTCGCCCAAGCCCTTAAAGCGGCTGACTTCAACTTTGTTTTTACCTTTGAAGACGGTGCTCATTAATTCGTCTTTGTGTGCGTCGTCCATCGCGTATGCGCTCAATGTGCCGCTCACAAGGCGATAGAGAGGAGGTTGCGCGAGGTAGAGATAGCCTTCCTCGATCAATGGGCGCATTTGGCTGTAGAAAAATGTGATGAGCAGGGCGGCGATGTGCGCACCATCCACGTCCGCATCCGTCATGATGATTATGCGCTCGTAGCGAATTTTGTTGATATCGAAATCTTTGCCAACTCCGCAGCCTAAGGCCTGGATGAGGTCCTGGATTTCTTGGTTGGCACGAATTTTATCGTTTGTCGCGCTTACCACGTTTAAGATTTTCCCGCGAAGGGGCAAGATGGCTTGAGTTTCACGGTTGCGGCCTTGTTTGGCTGATCCGCCCGCGCTGTCACCCTCTACGATAAAGAGTTCTGTGTCTTCGGCGTTGGCGCGGCTACAGTCGGCGAGCTTGCCGGGGAGGCGCAGTTTTTGTGTGGCTGATTTTCGTGCTTGGACGCGATCATCTTTGCGGCGTAAGCGTTCTTCGGCGCGTTCGATTATGCTTTCGAGCAATTTGTTGGCGGATGCGGGGTCGCCAGAAAGCCAAAGATCGAAGGGGTCTTTTAGTGCAGTATCGACCCATTTGGCAACGGCGGCACTGGCGAGCTTTTCTTTGGTTTGACCTTGGAATTGTGGATCTTTGATGAAAACGGATAGCAATATTGCTGCGCCGCCCATAACGTCATCGGCAGTTATGATGCTGGCTTTTTTGTTGTTCACCATTTCGCCATATGTGCGTAGCCCGCGCGATAATGCAGTTCTCAAGCCGTTTTCATGTGTTCCGCCGTTTGGGGTAGGGACGGTGTTACAATAGGAATTGGAGAAACCGTCGCCATGTGTAGGCCAAGTTATGGCATATTCGACGCGGCCTTCGCTATCGGGGAGGGCTGTTTTCCCCGCAAAAGGCTTTTGGATAACCGCTTTGCGTCCTTGCATGGATGCATCAAGATAATCCATGAGGCCACCAGGAAAGTGGAACACATCTTCTGGTTTGACTTTACTGTCTTCGGGGATGATAGATGGATCACAGCGCCAGCGAATTTCTACGCCAGAATAAAGATAGGCTTTTGATCGCGCCATTTGATAGAGCCAGCCAGGCTTGAAGCGCGGAGATTCGCCGAAGATTTCAGGGTCGGGATGAAAACTGACGGTTGTTCCTCGACGATTATGGACTTGACCTAAATCTTCGAGTTTTGTTACGGCCAGCCCTCTGGAAAAGCTTTGGCGATAAAGTCTTTTATCTCTCGCGACTTCGATCCACATATCATCGGATAATGCATTCACAACCGAAATTCCAACGCCATGAAGACCGCCTGATGTTTCGTATGCGTTGTTTGAGAATTTTCCGCCTGAATGCAGTGTCGTAAGAATTACTTCGAGTGCTGATTTCCCCGGGTATTTGGGATGTTCGTCCACTGGAATGCCACGACCATTATCTTTGATGACAAGGGAATAATCGGCTTCAAGTGCTATTTCGATCCAGTCGGCGTGGCCTGCGACGGCTTCATCCATCGAGTTATCAAGAATTTCGCCAGCAAGGTGATGCAGCGCGCGTTCGTCTGTTCCACCGATATACATGCCGGGGCGTTTGCGCACAGGCTCGAGGCCTTCTAAAACTTCTATAGATGAAGCATTATATTCGTTTTTAGGGGCGGCGTTACTGGCGAATAAATCGGACATGAAAGACTTTCTTGAATGAATTTATAATATTTGAATAGAGGAGTTAACGGCGTAAATCAAGTGTTGCCATGATGTTGCGCGTTTTTAAGCACAAGAATTTACGCAGAGTTATTGGTTGTTGCGTGTGTGCTATGATAGAATTTAGGGGTGTGTTAGAATTATTGAAGCTCATTTTTACAAGAAGGTTGAACTATGAATTGCAGGAACCTCGTTTTTTTGACTGTTGTGGTTTTTTTGTATAGCGGGTTAGCTCGCACGGGCTTTGCCCAAGATATGGTTGATCAATTTGACAAAGAGATGCCTGAAATTGTTTTACCTGACAATAATGATTTTATGGACAACTCTAGTTTAGTGAATGATAAAACACAGGAAGATAAAGCGCTTTATTATAGTATTAGTGTTCCTCGAACTTGGGATCAGGATGGGAATATTGTGCTTGATGATGTGAGCGTGAATAGTAAAATTACTGGAACACTGCGCAAATTTTATGGCCCGCCGTCTTTTACTGAGCGAAGCAAGTTGCTCGTTGAGGCTTCTAGTCCTACTTATGATATAACGGCTAAACAATGGATGCTGCAGTATTTGTTGACGAATGGGTATAATTTGCAAGGCATTAAAGAATATAATGAAAACAAAGTCGAAGCGATTTACGTTTTGATTGAGGATACTGAGACATATGTTGTGCGATCCGTGGCTATTGCCAATGGGAAACATATTCTATTCGCATCATATTATCTGCCCATGGAACGTTGGGAAGAAGAGAAGCTTGAGCAAGTTCAGGTTATTCGCTCCTTCAAAGTTGATGAAGAGATTGAAGAATATGTTGAAGAAATGTCACAATATCAATTTCTTGATTTAGCGACATTTGAATATCCTGTGTCATGGCGTATGCGAACATCGCCTATTATTTCGGTCGATAGAATGTCGGTTGATTTGCTTCGTACGGTTGTCGTTCGAAGCGATTATGAAAAAGAACAGAAGCGCATTGATGGGCAAATTGAAATTAGCCTTGTATCTATTTATGCTACTGAAGATCCTGAGGATGAGATTCTAAGATTTAACGCAGGGCTTGGGAAAAAAGGTTTGAAAATTGGAGCGCTGATAGAAAGTGAAGAGATGGAGCCTCGGCAGCACTTTGATTTTGAAAGTCTGTTTGTTTACAAGGCTGTTAGCAATGGTAAGCGAGTGGATGATCATGAATTTTGGATTAAGATGATGTCCGCGGGTGATTATTATTATTATTATACTTTGCTCACGCCTTCTCGTAATAGTAAGTATTTCACTTGGGCACAGAATGCTGAAGCTTTTAAGCTTGTGACATCGCTCACTAACCCCCAGGTGGGTGGTGTTGGTAACCAGAAAATAAATACGAATTTAGTAAAAGGTGAAGCGTATAAAGATAAACCTCAAGATCAAAATCAAGCCGAATAGTACATTTTATATTCTATCGGGTGAACGGCGGTTTCATATTCTTCGTTTTCAGCTTCTTTTAATGCGATATAAGATTGTATAACTTCAATTGTAAAGACATCGCTTTTTAATAGAAATTCATGATCGGCACGAAGGGCGTCTAAAGCACTTCGGAGCGAATGACACACGGTGGGGATTTCACCACTTTGTTCATCGCTTAAATTATAGAGATCGTGATCCATAGCTTCACCAGGGTGGATTTTATTTTCCACGCCGTCCATGCCTGCCATAAGCATTGCGGCAAAAGCGAGGTATGGATTTGCGGTTGCATCAGGGAAGCGAACTTCAATGCGCTTGCCTTTGGGTGATGCGGAGTAGGGGATGCGGCAAGATGCAGAGCGGTTGCGCGCGGAATATGCGAGCATTACAGGTGCTTCGTAGCCAGGGACAAGGCGTTTATAGCTATTGGTTGAGGGGTTGGTGAAGGCGTTTAAAGCGCGGGCGTGTTTAATAATGCCGCCTATATAATAAAGTGCGGTGTCAGATAAATCTGCGTAAGATTTCCCTGCGAATAAAGGTTTCCCAGCTTTCCACAATGATTGATGAACATGCATGCCTGAGCCGTTATCGTGCATAATGGGTTTAGGCATGAATGTTGCGCTTTTGCCATAGCTGTTGGCAACATTGTGGACAACATGTTTATAAAGCTGGATGTTATCGGCGCTCATGACCAACGGGGCATATTTAATGCCGAGTTCGCATTGCGCGGGGGCGACTTCGTGGTGGTGCTTTTCCACCTCCACACCCATGCCCTCGAGAACTGTTAGCATTTCACCGCGAATGTCGGAAAGGCTGTCTACGGGGCTTTCGGGGAAATATCCGCCTTTGTCTGCGGGGCGGTGACCCATGTTGCCCGTGGCGTATGTGCGTCCGCTGTTATATGGCGCTTCTTCGCTGTCAACCTGATATCCTACGTGATTTTGGCTGTTATGGATTTTTACGTCATCGAAAATGAAAAATTCTGCTTCTGGGCCGAAATAGGCGGCGTCAGCTACGCCGCTTTTTTTGATATATTTTTCAGCGGCTTTGGCGATAGAGCGCGGGTCTTTGTGATAGGGTTTATCGCTTTGGGGATCATATATATCACAAAATACTTTCAATGTTTTTTGCGCGGCGAATGGGTCTAGTGCGACACGCGATAGGTCAGGTTTTATTACCATGTCGGAATTGTTGATCGGCTGCCATCCAGCAATGGATGAGCCATCAAAAAATATACCGCGGCTGAGTTTATAATCATCCAATGCGCTCGCGGCTTCGGTTGTGTGCTGCCATTTACCACGTAGATCAGTGAAGTTGAAATCAATGAACTGGATATCGTTGTCTTTGATATATTTCAAAAATTCGGCGTTGTTTTTGTATTTAAGGAGGTAGGCGCTCATTGTTTGTCCTTGGTTCTCTCTGACGTGATGGGCTGAGATTAAAACAGCTAAACTTAGAGATCAAGGTGTAATGAAAGGCACGTTTAGAAAACTAAAAAATGGGGCACCGACGGGGTTCATATTTAGCGATTAGTGCATTGTATTAATTCAATAATCTAAAGCACTTTATGCTATTATCCCACCAAAAATACCACCATATGTTTTTTTGTCTGTTATTTATTATAAACCAAACATCAGCGAATATATACGATTGTTTTTGAACGTCAATAAACGTTAGTATAAATTATGTTTGTTCGTAGTGAACAAATTGGGGCTTTACAACCTCTCCAATGCGACCAAACAGCATCAGGTCGTAATTAGTGATGCTGCTTTCTCAACTATGGTTGGGATGGTGGCGGAATATAATAGCGCTTGCGTGAATACGCTGCGCCGTTCGTTGGACAGTTGAAACTTCTCGGCTCCAGAGCAAAAAACCTCGGAGCCGTTTGAGTTTAATATTGAGGAGAGAGTTAACATGGAAATTTTGATAAGGGCGATGTGTTTTTACGGACTAATTGGATTAATGATAGGAACACAGCATTTAACAAAA
>JBBKXA010000169.1:0-3504 GCA_037969235.1 Bdellovibrionales bacterium
TTTTTGGTGTTGATCTGGGGGATTAAGCTGCCGCCGATCATGCCGATGATCGCCATAGCAAGGCCGACGAGTTGAGGCGGTATGATCATTTCCTCGCCATGTGCGGCCATCTGGATGTTTAAGCTTTCCAAAACCGCCCATGAGCTAACGCCCAATGCAATTGACACGAGTGCGCCAGCGTTTGTGGCTTTGCTCCAATACACGCCAAACGCAAGGGGCACGAATGCACCGCATAAGGTCACGAGATATGCATTTTCCACCATTTCAAAAATGCTTAGCCCTGCAGAAGAGCTAAGATAGGCGTAGCCAAGCACGACCAAGCCAAAACCGAGCACGCATCCGCGCAATGTGATGAGCAATTGTTTATCATTCAGCTTGAATGCTTCTTTGAAGATGTTCTCCGCCAAGATTGCAGAGGGCGCAAGCAAGGTTCCCGAGGCCGTGGACATGATTGCCGACAGTAATGCGCCGAAGAACATCACCTGTACGGGCATGGGCACGTTATTAAGGATAAATTCTGGCAAGATCCGTTGCGGATCACCACCCTCGCCCATGTGCATATCAATCAAGCTGGGCTCCAACAAGGTTGCGCCATAGACAATGAAGATAGGTACGAAACAAAATAAAATGTAAAACATACCGCCAATGACCGTTCCGCGTACGGCGGTCTTTTCATCCTTGGCGGACATTACACGTTGGAACACGTCTTGCTGCGGGATAGAGCCGAGCGCCAGCGTTACGAACGCGCCGATAAACGCCAGAATAGACACGGCATTTAAATCTGGCCAGAAATCGAATTTGTTGGCCGCCGATGCTTCGTTGACGACATGCATGAAGCCGCCGTCAAATTGACCTGCGATGATATAAGCGACAATAAGCAGACCCGCGAGAATGGCCATCATCTGTATGAAGTCCATAATCGCAATCGACCACATCCCCCCGAATATTGTGTAGATCACAACAACGCTCAAGCCAAGCACCATGCCCAGTTCGAACGAAATCACATCGCCGGAAATCAAATTGATGGTCAGGCCGAGCGCAACAATTTGTGCGGATACCCAGCCGAGATAGCTGATACAAATGGCGATGGATACAAGTGTCTCGACGGTTCTGCCGTAGCGCTGGCGATAAAAATCGCCAATTGTGAGTAATTTCATACGATATAGACGCGCGGCGAAGAACACACCAACAAACACCAAACACAGCCCTGCCCCAAACGGATCGGCAACTATACCGCCTAGCCCCTCTTCCATAAAAGTCGCTGGCATTCCGAGTACGGCTTCGGAGCCAAACCAAGTGGCGAAAACGGTGGCGATTGTAATATAGATGGGAAGTGAGCGTCCGGCGAGAATATAGTCGGTTGAACTTCGGACACGAAGGGCTGCATATATACCAATGCCCATAGACACAACCATGTAAATAATTACAAAAATACCGAGTATACTCATTGGATTTCACCTCAATAAATCTAAACGCCAATCGCGTATATAAATTTAACTTTGGTTATGGCGTTTTTGCCTAATGATTTTTAATTTTTAAAATCATCCTTTTGTGGATAGATCAGACAATTCCTATCCCTATCTGTGACTTATCCTTATCTTGCGCTATCGTTATTGTATAAATCAGAGCAATAGGATACCGCCATGAATTTCACTGAATTTCGAACAACTGACGCTTTTGCAAATAAGAAAAAAGCGCGTCATTTTAATATTGTGACCGTAAACACACAATCATTTGATGCTTGGCACGCCAAGCAACCAAAACCAATGCAGGCTTTGTACAAGAATAACGGGTTTAAAGCCAAGGCGGGGCAAATTGCGGTTGATTCGGATGCGCATGTAATTTATGCGGGGATTTCGGATGAGGTTAAAAATTTTGATGGTGCTGAAATTTGCGCGGCGGTTGAAAAATATTTTGATGATGACGCTTTAAAAAGCACGACTTTCGAAATTTCAGGCGTTGAGGGCGAGCATCTTGATGCGCTTTATATTGGTTGGGGCTGGGCGTGTTATCGGTTTGATATTTATAAATTCAAAAAGACGCACTCGCCCGCATTGGTTTGGGCAAAAGGCGTGCATAAAGTTTCGGTACTCAGCTATGTCGAAAGCGTGAATGCGTTGCGTGATTTGGTGAACATTCCCGCCAACGACATGGGACCAGAAGAAATTGAGGTTGCGGTTAAAGCGATTGCTAAACCGCATAAAGCGAGCGTTAAGGTTATTAAAGATCAAGCCAAGCTGGAGAAAGAATTTCCTCTGGTCTTCACCGTTGGCAAAGCCAGCCCGCGTGCGCCGCGATTAATCGAGCTGCAATGGGGTGATAAATCTCATCCTAAAGTTACGCTTGTGGGCAAAGGCGTGGCGTTTGATACAGGTGGATTAGATTTGAAACCCTCACAATATATGCGCTTGATGAAAAAAGATATGGGCGGCGCGGCACATACGATTGCGCTGGCTAAAATGATTATGGATCATAAATTGCCAGTATGTTTGCGCTTGATCATTCCTGCGGTTGAAAATGCGGTGTCGGGCAATGCTTTTCGTCCGGGGGACATTATTACTTCGCGAAAGGGTATTACGGTTGAAAATACGAATACCGATGCGGAAGGACGCCTTATTTTGGCCGATGCGCTGTGTTATGCGTCCGAAGGCAAGCCTGATCTAATCATTGATTACGCCACATTAACGGGTTCG
The DNA here is from genome assembly GCA_037969235.1 of Bdellovibrionales bacterium. Lineage (GTDB taxonomy): Bacteria > Pseudomonadota > Alphaproteobacteria > Micavibrionales > Micavibrionaceae > TMED27. The sequence goes on from JBBKXA010000169.1 coordinate 2,694, forward strand.
GCGCGGGCAGGATTAGGGCCTGATATTCCTGCGTTATTTTCGAATAACGATGATGTGGCGCTTGCGATCCAAAAAGGCTCAGTGCAAGCCGAAGACCCTGTTTGGGCTATGCCGCTCTGGCAGCCTTATCGCAAGCATATTGAAAAATCAGAGGGAGATTTGCTCAATAGCGCGGGATTACCTGGAGATTTGATTTATAGCGCGCTGTTTTTACAAAGCTTTGTAGATGACCAAATTGATTGGGTGCATTTGGATTGTTTTGCGTGGGAACAAACTGGACGCGCTGGACGGCCTGCGGGGGCTGCGGATACAGGCTTGCGCGCGGTATTTTTATACTTAAAGGAGCGCTATCATGACTAATATTCTTCAAGTGCAATTCCCGCTTGCGACCATTCATAAAACGGCTGATGGCATATCGGAGGCGACAAACCAGCTTTTGTTTGGTGAAACGTTAGAGGTTTTGGAAAATGCTGGTAATGGATGGAGCAAAATTCGCAGTCTTCACGATCAGTATGAAGGGTATGTTTCTTCGGTGATGCTCGGCAGCGCGGTTGAGGCTACCCACATTATTAACGTTCCACTAACGCATATATACAGCGAAGCCGCATTCAAAAGCTTGCCTATGCAGCCCGCCTATATGCAATCGCGCATCTGCTTGAACGGCAATGAGCAAGACGGGTTTTGTGGATTGCAAAGCGGTGGGTGGGTTTATAAGAGTCATATTCGCGCGATTGATGCTGTTGAAAAAGATTTTGTGGCCACCGCGCTCGCATTCGAAGGCGCGCCGTATTTATGGGGAGGACGCAGCCAG
>JBBKXA010000170.1:0-9235 GCA_037969235.1 Bdellovibrionales bacterium
GCTATATTCTATTTTTCTAATTTAGTGATAACTTTGTTATTAAATTTTAATGTTCAATTATTGCAGGTACAAATCATGAGTAAGAATAATGACTTTCTTGGAATTCCATTTTATCACGAAGAAAAAGTAGCCGTTTTTATTGATGGCGCAAATTTATATGCGGCGGCAAAAGCGCTTGATTTTGATATCGATTATAAATCTTTGCTTAAATGGATCTCCAACCGTAGCCGTATCGTACGCGCAATGTATTACACAGCATTGTTTGAAAACGAAGAATATTCCCCCATCCGCCCACTCGTTGATTGGCTGGATTACAATGGCTATACCATGGTAACCAAACCCGCGCGTGAATTCACAGACTCACAAGGCCGCAAAAAAATTAAAGGCAACATGGACATTGAACTTGCCGTAGACATGATGGAAATTGCCAGCAGCGTCGATCACATCTTGCTCTTTTCTGGCGACGGTGATTTTAGAAAATTACTCGAAGCGGTGCAACGCAAAGGCGTGCGCGTAACAGTTGTTAGCTCAATTAAAACAAACCCCACCATGGTTTCCGATGACCTCCGCCGCCAAGCGGATCACTTCCTTGAACTTGATGATCTTGCCGAACATATCATGCGCGAAGGGCGTCAAGATGATCGTGATTACGACGAAGAAGATGATGAAGAAGCGGCGTAAATAAGGCTTTCATTGATCAGACATAGGAAAAAAACCAACTTCTGCCCCCCATCCGTCACCATGTTTCTTAACCAGTGTTCATCCGTGTCCATCTGTGGTTAAATCTCTACCATGAACTCCGCCTCGAAAATGCCAACAAAGAACTGTGCGCTATGCTCACGTCTAGTGGCATTTCGCGAGGAAAACCGCGAGAAATTTCCCGATAAATTCAATGCCCCCGTTCCCACATTTGGTCCAACCACTGCTGAACTTCTTATCGTCGGCTTAGCCCCTGGCCTCAAAGGCGCAAATTTCACCGGCCGTCCATTCACTGGCGATTATGCGGGCGATTTATTATATCCAACATTAAAAAAGTTCGGCTTTGCCAAAGGCACTTTCGACAAACGCATTGACGATGGCCTAACACTAATCAATTGCCGCATCACCAACGCGGTACGTTGCGTGCCTCCGCAAAACAAACCCACCACCGATGAAATCAATACATGTCTGGAATTTTTAAATAACGAAATTGCCGCCACGCATGGCCTTAAAACCATTCTTACTCTCGGCCTTATCGCCCACAACGCGGTGCAAAAAGCCTTCGGCCTCAAACTCTCTAGCCACAAATTCGCCCACGGCGCAAAACATGATTTAGGCAACGCCGTCACACTCATCAACTCTTACCACTGCTCGCGCTACAACACCAATACAGGGCGCCTTACAACGCAAATGTTCGAAGATGTGTTTGAGATTATTAAAGATCATGGGAGGCATTAAATGTGCGCTTTGCCACGTCGCTAATGACTGCGCTTGGATACATTTCAAACACCGCGCCTAAAAGCAGCGATGATAGCGGAGCGTTAAATCGATGCGCCAATTTAATCACGCCAACTTCATGTGTTTGCGCGTCAATGATCGCACATTGACTTCTATCTTTCCAAAGCTCAAACGCATCTTTTTCATTCTTTAAAATTTGCAGCATAGCCAAGGCTGCATATTCTGCATTCTCATGATCATGCATTTCAGATAAATGCTCCATCGCCTTCAACACGACCCCTTGTTTCAAAATAAGCGGCGGTCTATTTGTATTTGAAGGCTGCCTTAAAGGATCCAGCACCGTATTAAAAGCGCATATTACAATGCGATCATCTGGGCTATTATCTATAAGGTTGGAAAGATCATAAAAGGTGTGCGGATAATCATAAGGACTAGCGTTTGATCGCCCAACTATTTCCGCTAAAGCATTCCGCTTCGCAGGGTTTTCAATTTTTTGACAACTTACACCGGCACGCCTATCAACATGCAACTCAAATAACTTCGAAAACAATCCCATGTCACTTCCTTATATGTCACTTCCTTATATGTAATTTAAATTTAAATAATACATACGACACTCACAAATTAATTGCAAGAATACGATAGCATCACCACTAAGGCGCGACCGCTTCCTTCGCTGTTTGCGGGTTTAATCGCTCGCGTTTCACCAGCAATTTATTGAGAGCATGAATATAAGCCCGCGCGCTCGCCACCAGCGTATCAACATGCGCAGACGTGCCGCTCACCGTGCGCCCATCTTCCGCCAAACGCACCGTCACTTCGGCTTGCGCATCCGTCCCGTTTGTCACGGCGTGCACTTGATAGAGCTGCAAATCCGCATCATCATGCGCAACCATTTGCCGCAACGCCTTAAATATAGAATCCACAGGGCCATTCCCCTCGGCCTTTGCGCAATGAGTCTCGCCATCAATTTTAATGCAAAGATCGGCGCTCTGCGGCCCTTCCGAGCCGGCAATAACATTTAACGATACAAATTGTATCGTTTCACAATCTTTAACCAACCCATCTTCGATCAACGCAATCAAATCTTCTTCAAAGATTTCTTTTTTCTTATCCGCCAAATCTTTAAAACGCACAAACGCATCCTGAAAAGCATTCTCGCCCAAATCAAAACCCAGCTCTGCCAGCTTATTTTTAAACGCCGCGCGTCCCGAATGCTTCGCCATCACCAATTTGGATTCTGTTAACCCCACACTTTCAGGAGTCATAATTTCATAGGTCTGCGCATTCTTAAGCATGCCGTCTTGATGAATACCACTCGCATGCGCAAACGCATTCGCCCCCACAATCGCCTTATTCGGTTGCACATTAAAGCCCGTAATCGCCGATAAAGTGCGCGAAATCTTTATGATCTTGGTTGTATCGATATTGTTGGTATAGCTCAAACGATCATTGCGCGTGCGCATCGCCATCACAATTTCCTCCAGCGCCGCGTTACCCGCGCGCTCACCTATTCCATTAATCGTGCATTCAATTTGCCGCGCCCCCGCCGCGACACCCGCCAGCGAATTGGCCACCGCCAATCCCAAATCATTATGGCAGTGCGTGGATAAAATCGCCTGATCGATATTGGGCACACGCGCAACCAACATCGCAATTTGTCGCGCATATTCTTCAGGAACACTATAACCAACGGTATCAGGAATATTAATCGTGCTCGCCCCCGCCTTGATCGCGGCTTCCACCGTGCGGCATAAAAAATCATCTTCGGTGCGGCTCGCATCTTCCGCCGACCATTCAACATCATCGGTAAAACTTCGCGCATAAGTCACGCTCTCGCTCACCGCCTCCAACACATCTTCAGGCTCCATCTTAAGCTTATATTTCATATGCAACGGCGACGTGGAGATAAAAGTGTGAATACGTCGACTTTTCGCCGGCTTAATCGCATTACCTGATGCCTCAATATCCGCTTTCTTAGCCCGACTTAGCCCGCATACGGTCGCGTTTTTCACGCATTTCGCAATCTCATGAACCGCCTCGTAATCGCCCGCCGACGCGATAGGAAATCCAGCCTCAATCACATCCACCCCCATATCATCCAGCAAAATCGCCATCTTCAGCTTTTCGTCCAGATTCATCGAACACCCCGGCGATTGCTCCCCATCACGCAAAGTCGTGTCAAAAATAATCACACGGCTTGGGTCAGCTTTGATTTTTTCAAAAGCGCTGGTCATAACGAAAATATCCTTCAAGAAAGTTGCAATATCTATTGTTTTAAAACGAATTGTCGATTTTATCAATCAAAGATAAGAAAGATGGCACAACCTATGAAAATATTATTGCTAATTATCGTTGATTATGATAAATAAATGGGTTATGAATGATACTGTGAATAAAAATTCTGCACAAGCGCCCAAATATATCGAAGGCGGCCATAAACGCTGGGCAATTCAAATTGTCACTCATCCTGTTAGAAATTGGCAAGATAGTAAAATACAAAGAATCTTAGGAAAAAGCCAACTAGAGCATTCTTACACGCGCTTGGCACAAATCTGGTGTGATGAAAATAATAATGCACTACGCGACCCCACCAGCGGTGAATTATACCCCGCCATTGAAGTTAGAGGCATTTTAGACGCGTTTGCATGTTCTTATATTGATGGAGAAGGCAAAGTTCCAAATTTAGGCAAACTTGCCCTACAAGCCATAACACCAAAAAAACTGGATGGACTAATAGATAACTTTATCAATAAAGCGAACCCAGATAAGCCGTATGAAATTTATAGACAATGGTTAGGTGTCGATTCTGTGTATGGAGAGGATTTTGAATATTTTGAGCCTCGCACCGCATGTAATGTTCAAGATCCGCCTGTCTTTATAGGAGGGCAAGAATGTATCGAAAGAATGTGGCTTATATATCAAGAAAGAGCATTAGCATTTTTAATGACAGGCATGGATTACGATGTATTAGGCTACACCTGCCATAGATTTACATCTTATTTAAACGCTATTGATAAAGATGCCGTAACAAAATTTGCGAACGGCGGGATTTTTCGTTGGGGAGCAGGGCAGAAAAGTCCGATTAAAGTACCACTCGAATCATCATATATTTTAAAATCTCTAAAAGACATAAAAGACCTAAATGCATGGATTTCATACAAAATATACGCCAATCGCCACGGCATAGACCTTAACGAAAATAACGATGCTGAGGTTGAAAAAGAATATGAAGATCCAAAAGAAGACTTAGCGATTGAGCCACAAGCTATACCCGCATAAGTGCCGCCCCGTTAAATCTCCCGCGCTTCTTCGACCAACATAAGCGGAATACCATCATGGATGGGATAGGCTAGTTTTGCCTGTTTCGAAATCAATTCTTGTCGTGCGCTGTCATATTCTAACGGACTTTTAGTCAATGGACACACTAAAATTTCGAGAAGTTTTGGATCAATGGCGCTCATCATTGCAAACTAAAACGCGGGCGTTGTAAATGCAATGTAAATTAATGATGTTGGCTTGACGCTGTATGATTTAGTGATTGCACTGAAATTTCTAACATCCCCATGAATAATTCCGCGCGGCTCTTACAACATGGTGCTTCTAACAGAGCCTGCTTTTCACGCGCATCAAATGGGCAAATCATCGATAAACACGTAATCAACTTCCCATCAGGCGCATCGGCAATCGCATTCCAATCACAATCCATACCTTGGTCTTTAAAATAAATACGAAGCAAATCGGTTAATTTTTCACGATTTAATCCCAAACATTTATGCGCCGTATGATCATCTTTAAATGGCGTCCAATCAGGCTTAACGCTTCTATAGGCTGCTTTAGACTTTATCTCTTTAGCCACTTTGAAACGATACGTCCCGCAAAGCGTGATCAAATAGCGCCCATCTTGCGTTTCGCTGAATTCCACAACCTTGCCCGCGCACCCCGTATCATGCAAAACTTCCCCTTCCTTCGGCTGGATCATGCCAATCAAACGGTCACCCTTAAGCGCATCATTCACCAGATCCAGATAACGCGGTTCAAAAACATTGAGCGGCAATTGCCCTCCTGGCAACAAAAACGCATCAATAAGCGGAAAAACCGGCAAACTTTTCGGTAGCTTTTTAAATTCCAAGGCGAAAGGGTTTTCTTGCATATTAGGAAATATAGAGCGTCGTTTTAAAGCTTCAAGAAAACAAAATAAGCGAAAGCTTTTTACGCCCCGCGAGCGTCAGAGGATCGCTATGACCGAGCGCTTCAAAAAACCGCAATAACGATTTACGCGCCTCAGCGTCGTTCCACTCTCTATCTTGCTCCACCGCCGCCAAAAGCGTATCAATCGCCGCTTCTTTTTGTCCCGCGCCAAATTGCGCTTCCGCAAGCGCGCATTTCGCATCCATATCATCAGGATTTTCCGCCACTTTTTTCTCCAGCGGAGACGTATCGGCTGGCGGGTTTTGCGCCAATTCCAACGCCGTTTTTGCCGCGTTAAAGGCTGCGTGTTTGGCGATATCCTCTGGCGCATTTTCCACATAATCACGTGCCTGGTCCAAATCTTGCGCCGCAATGAAAACACGAATTAACCCGCCATAGGCTTCCGCGTTACTCTCATCCTGCGTCAAAATTTGCACATATAACGCCTGAGCGCCCGCAACATCCCCATCAGACAACGCAATCGCCGCCGCTTTCAATGTTTCGGGAACATCAATAGCATCGGGCTGATTGGCGCGCGCAGTAGCAATTAATTTGTCTACAAACGCTTTAATTTGGCTTTCTGGCAAAACACCTTGAAATGCATCCACAGGCTGCCCGCCCGTAAATCCAAACACCGTCGGCACACTTTGCACCCGCAACGCTTGCGCCAATTCTGGGTTTTCATCAATGTTCACCTTCGCCAACAAAACCTTACCGCCCGCGGCTGTAACCACAGCTTCCAAAGTCGGCATCAATTGCTTACACGGCCCGCACCATGGCGCCCAGAAATCGACGATAATGGGTGTTTGCATGGACGCGCCCAGAACAAGCGTTTCAAAGTCTTGGGTTGTCACATCAAATATAATCGCATTTGATTCTACACTCGCCCCCACTGGCGCAATCGAATTGGTCTGCGGCAGGCCGCGTGCATCTTTTTTAGGCAATCCAAACATCACACTATCCCTTTTTTATGAATCTTCATCAGTACGCAAATGTGCAGAAAAATCAAGGATTATCGGCTCATGCCCCGTATAAGATAAGAATTTCAGCAAATCCTTGGACGATAATCCGATTGTCATTGTATTATCCAGCGGATGGCAATTAATAATATCCCCGCGCATCACAGCAGCATCTAAAACAATTTGTACCTTATTCTCAATGTCATTAATAACAGTAAACGGACACACTGAACCAGGGCGAATACCCAAATACTCCCACAATCGTGCCTTCGATCCAAATGACAATCGCCCACACCCCAAATCATCACTTAACCCTTTTAAATCAATTTTTGTCTCATGCGCCGCAACAACCAAAAAATTATTCTTCTTTTTATCACGCAAAAACAAGTTTCGGCAATGAATACCAGGTATTTCAGCGTCAATTGCAGAACTTTCTGCGACGGTAAAAACGGCGCGATGCTCATAAAATTTATATGATATATCAAGGACTTGAAGGATTTTAAACAAAGCTTGTGGCGTGGTCGGCAAAGGCAAACGCTCTTCTAGTTCAACATTCCCATCACCTTCATTATGCATGCTAACATATTAACGATTTCATCCTGAATTTAAACTAATATTAACGTTTATCCCGTATTATTAAAGTCTAATACACGAACAACCCAGCAATAAAAATAATGGGTTGCGTGATGACAAGGGGAACTCAACGTGGATAATCCACCACAAATAGATTTAGACAGCACTGAAAATGCCGCGCAAGCCTTGATTGATGCGCTGACGCATAACGGTGCAATTCGGGCTGATAACGAGGTAATGACTCAGCGCCTTCATATGGACGCCTGCGCGGGAATTCACCCCGCACCTAACCGCGAAGATGGAACCCAAGGTTTTCATGACACATACCCAAATGGCGCATTATTTGCCTCTCTTACCGAAGCCTTAGGCGCACCCAAACACGAACCTCTTCAACCCTCGGCTGATCTCGATCTTATTAGTGATATCGATGGCCCAGCTTATGAAGGGCCGCAAAACCCATGATGAATGTAGAATTAGGCATATTAAGTGACGGCGGCGTAGTCATGGTCAGCGATAATCCATTTCCCGATGTCGTGCAACGCGTTGAATATTACCGCGACCAGAAACTCTTTATGTTGGTCTATAACGATGAAAATCACGAAGGCCAGCTCATGGACTATGAAATCCCAGAAAACATGGCCTCACCGATTGAAAAAAGCCCCAGCGTGATCATTTACACCCTGTTCAAGGAGCACGATCCCATTGGCTATAAAGTGCCGCTCATAAAAGTCGGCGAGATATATTAATTTACCCCTTGCAATATTTGCAAAATCCTCCTATAAAATCAAAATCTATTCCCAAATCGCGAGTGTAGCTCAGGGGTAGAGCGCAACCTTGCCAAGGTTGAAGTCGAGGGTTCGAATCCCTTCACTCGCTCCAATTTCTTCTCCCAAGAAATCATACCCTCTTGTCGTTCTTAAAATATTAAGAAGGCTAAACTTTTGCTCGATTCTTGTATAAAGACAAAACCACACCACCAATCAATAAAGATGCTGTCACCCCCAATGCAATGGCAGGCGGGAATTTTTCTAATCCCATAAATTCAGCGATAAAAACTTTTGCGCCAATAAAAATCAACACCAGCGATAAAGCATATTGTAAATATGTGAATTTATGTATGATCGCCGATAACGCAAAATACAGCGCTCTCAAACCCAAAATCGCAAAAATATTGCTAGTGTAAATGACATACGGCTCCGTGGTAATTGTAAAAATCGCAGGCACCGAATCAACTGCAAACACAACATCCGCAGTTTCAATGGCAACCAAAGCCAAAAGCAAAGGCGTAGCATATAATTTAAGTTTACCGCTGTGCGTATCAGGCTGGCGCACAAAGAATTTTTCTCCATTGAGCGTGTTGGAGACTTTCATATGTTTTCTGAAAAACAACAAAATCCGGTTTTGCTCAATATTAATCTCTTCTTCAGCAACATCTTTGTTGAACAAGAGTTTAATGCCTGTGAAAATGAGAAACGCTGCGAATAAATATAATATCCATTCAAATTCATGCACCAAGGCAGCACCGGCAAAAATCATGATACCGCGCAAAATAATGACTCCCAAAATCCCCCAAAAAAGAACGCGGTGTTGGTATACACGAGGAATGTGCAGCGCAGAAAAAATTAATGCGATGACAAAAATATTATCGAGCGACAAACTCTTTTCAATCAAAAACCCCGTCAAATAATCAATCGCATGTTCATCGCCCATCTGAAAATAAATCCAGATACTAAATAATAACCCGACCGAAATATACCCCGCCGACATCATCAAGCTCTCGCGAATGCCAATTTCATGTTGCTCCTTATGAAACACGCCAAGATCAAGCACGAGCATGACCGCGACAATCACAAAAAACACACCCCAAAACCATAATTCATGGCCCATAAAGGGAAGATAAATTAAATCAATCATGAAAACCCACTCTTATAAGTTAAGCACATGTGAATATTATATAGAGACCTCAGCATAACTAGAAGATTCCCAAAGGCAAGAATATTTGGTATCTTTGGTCATGCAAAAACCATTTATCAGCCAGCCAGAACTCTTTGTCACCAGCAGTGATCTTGATCACC
>JBBKXA010000171.1:0-24844 GCA_037969235.1 Bdellovibrionales bacterium
TAATGATCCCCTTATTCATGGTTCATGGAGCGGCGCTAGCACAAAAATTTGCTCGTCCTGTGTTGGATGATCTCTTGTTAAGATTTGGTGTCGTAGCAGCCATTGCCCTCACGGCAGCATCCAGCTTGCTATGGTACGATGATTTCTATTCGCATATAAGAGATGTTAAAATCAACGGTCTATCCATGCTCCCAACTTTTGTAGCAGGGGCGGTATTGGCGGCATTTATCAAATACCCACGCGATCATGATATTTCTGTAAAATTTACAAATGTCGCAATTTTGATGATCGGCAGCGTCCTTTTCGCAAGCCTGCCATTTTTAGCTATCCATGTTGAATCGAGCATAATCGCCAGCGCACACTTCATCGCCTACTGGATATTCTTAGGCTATGTCGGGCAACGCATTGATTTGCCCGCCCTTGTCACTGCATCAATCGTGATGATCGCGATCCGCATCTACGTGATTTATATCGAACTATTTGGCTCCCTGCTACAAACAGGGTTCGGCCTTATCTTCAGCGGCGCATTGCTGATCGGCATGGTCTGGGGCGTACGTAAACTCAACAAACAAATCAAACATATCTCTATTGATGGAGGCTACAATGAAGAATAATCACATTAAACTATTGGTTTTAGCTTTGCCTATTTTAACTATGGGTTTGCTTATTGGATTAAACACGTACAACAAAACCACTGGGGACTTATACCGCATTCCCATCACGGGCTACGACCCCCGTGACATATTGCGCGGGCATTACCTCACGTTTCGTTATGATTGGAATTGGAAAAATCCAAAAATTGCGAACTGTAAAGGGACAAAATGTACGCTTTGCTTAACCCCAGAATCTGCAAACAACAACTATAATCCCAGCGCATTTATAATATCGCGTGATGCCAATTTGAAAGAGTGCACCAATCATATTAATGGTATGTCGTACGGCGCGAGTAGCTTTGAAATAGGTTCTAAAAAAGCGTACAATCTACGCCGCTATTATATCCCTGAACAATATGCGTACGACCTTGATAGCGCCTTACGCGGCAGGAACCGAGATGAACAAAAACATAAATTTGATATCGGTCTTCGGGTGAACAAAAACGGTCAAGCCTTTATCGAACGCATGTATATTGATGGACAGCCCCTGGAAGAATGGGTAAAAACGCGTGCGCCGTCTGGCCGCAAAGGTCGCTGGTAAAAAAAGTGAGCAAAAAAGAAACCATTATCCTGCTCCACGGCATAGGTCACAATAGCTGGAATATGTATGCCGCACAACGCAACGCACGCAAGGCGGGGTATGAGGTTATAAACATCTCATACCCTTCCACCAAATATGATGTCCAAACGCTAGGCGTGTATCTTGACGTTAAAATGAATAATCGCCGAATATGGCCAAATAGTAAACGCGTACACTTCATCACCCATTCGATGGGCGGCTTGGTCACTCAAAATTATCTGCACACTCATAAAGATAAAATACCTCAAGAAAAAATAGGCCGCATCGTCATGATCGCGCCACCACTGGGCGGCAGTGAAATAGCGGATTTCCTTAAAAACGTCCCGCCATATCGCTGGGTATTCGGCCTAGCAGGAATAGACCTCACAACCCAAAAACGCGCAGCCGTACAAATGCCCCCATACTACGATCTCGGCATTATCGCTGGATCAAAACACTGGCCTTATTTTGTTGCGCGATTTATGATGAAGGGCGATCATGATGGTCGTGTCACTATAGAATCTACAAAAATTACAGGCATGAAAGACCACATCACTCTCCCCGCCACCCACAGTTTCATTTCGTGGAAAAAATCCACGCACGTACAAGCTCTTCATTTTATCAAAGACGGACATTTTAATCATGGAACCTAACCAATTCGCCCTCCTAAAGAACCGCCGCTTTCTCCCCCTATTCATTACGCAATTTCTCGGTGCATTCCATGATAACGTGTTCAAAAATGCCCTCGTCGTACTCCTGCTATACGGCATCCTCAGCAGCGCTGGCTATAACACCGAACTCCTCGTAACATTAGCCGCAGGTATATTCATTCTCCCTTATGTGATTTTTTCTGGCATAGGCGGGCAGCTTGCTGATAAATACGCAAAAAACCGTATGATCCGCATCATCAAACTCGCCGAAATTGCTATCGCTCTGCTAGGGGCCACAGCCCTCTTTAGCGGATCAATCCTATTGTCTTTAATCGCCTTATTCGCGCTTGGCACACAAAGCGCATTCTTCAGCCCTAGTAAATATTCTATCCTCCCTCAGCATTTAAAAGACAATGAACTGATCGGGGGAAACGCGCTATTAAATACAGGAACATTTCTCGCCATTCTCACCGGCACAATGGCGGGTACATTATTAGTCACATTCGGAGAGCCGAAAACAGGCATTGCCCTCGTCAGTGGACTTATGATATTCACGGCCATAATTGGCTATATATCAAGTTTATCCATACCCAGAGCCGAACCTCAGGCCCCTGATTTAAAAATAAATTTTAATCCTTTCACCGAAACTATTGATATCCTCAAATTTTCCTTCAAACAGAAAAAAGGCATCGTCCAAGCCATTCTTGGCGCGGCATGGTTTTATTTCCTTGGCGGCATGTTCACCGCACAATTTCCCAACTACACCGAAGGCACACTGGGCGCAAGCGAGCATGTTCTCGCCTTTTTCCTCGCCACATTCTCAATCGGAATTGCAATTGGCGGACTGTTAAACAATAGGCTCCTCAAAGGCCGCGTCGAAGCCGTGTACGTGCCCCTTGCTGTTTTGGGAATAAGCATTTTTTCTATTGATCTTTATTTTGCCGCTTCCCCGTTTGCTGATGCTCTGCAAATAAAAATGAACACACAAGCGCCCGTAACTTTAATCGGCCTATCCGATTTCCTGTCTACAATTCAAGGCTGGCGCATCATTATGGATGTTTTCATTGTTGCGTTTTGCGGCGGTTTATTTGTCGTGCCGCTCAAAACAATCATCCAACATTATACCGAAGATGCTGTACGATCTCGCGTTCTCGCGGGAAGCAACATCATGGATGCAATTTTTATCCTTTCATCATCGGCTCTGTCTGCACTTCTCATTTCTTTAGGCTGGGAAATTCGCGAGCTTTTCCTCACATTCGCACTCATGAACCTTGTCATGGCGATTTATATCTGCCGCCTGTTACCCGATTATCTACTCAAAACCACCCTCCAAGGCATATTCAAAATCCTGTACAAAGTCGAAATACGCGGTCTTGAAAACATAGAAAAAGCAGGCGATCGCGCCGTCATTGTCGGCAATCACGTATCCTTGCTCGATGCACCGTTGCTCGCCGCATTTCTGCCTGGCCGACCAATGTTTGCTATCAACAGCCACGTTGCACAATGGTTATGGGTTAAGCCATTCCTCAAACTGGTTGACGCTTTCCCGCTCAACCCCACCAATCCATTCTCCTTAAAAAACCTCATTCGCAAAGTCGAAGAAGGCCGCCAAGTCGTCATTTTTCCCGAAGGTCGCCTCACGGAAACCGGAGCGCTTATGAAAGTCTACGATGGCCCTGGCATGATCGCCGATAAAGCCGATGCAATGATTCTGCCTGTACGCCTTGATGGCGTACAGCACACATTCCTTGCACGTTTAAAGGGCAAAGTACCGCTCTTTAAATTCCCAAAAATCACCATCACAATCCTAGAGCCGCGCAAATTCGAAATCCCTGCAGAAATTAAAGGCCGCGCCCGCCGCGCCCAAGCGGGCCGTCAGCTCTATGATTTGATGGAAGAAATGATGTTCATCACCAGCGACCGCAATCAAACTTTATTCGAAGCCCTCCTCCAAGCATGCCAGACGCATGGCGGTGACGCAATTATCGCCGAAGATGTTGAACGCAAACCGATGAATTTTAAAAAATTAATACAAGGCTCCACTATTCTAGGGCGCAAATTCTCAAACATGACAGACAAAGGCGAAAATGTCGGCGTACTACTGCCCAATTCTCTCGGCGCAATTGTAACGTTTTTCGGCCTCCAACTCTTTGGCCGCATCCCCGCCATGCTCAACTTCTCCGCTGGTGCTTTGGCGCTTACCTCCGCATGCAAAACCGCCAACATCAAAACCGTACTCACATCACGAAAATTCATAACATTAGGCCGCCTTGAAGATTTAATCACCAAAATCGAGCAGCACGCAAAAATCATTTATATAGAAGATATTAAAGATGAGATCACCTTCGCCGATAAGCTGCACGCGTACACGGCTAGCGCATGCGTCATCCACCGCAAACAAAAAATTACCCCCGATGACCCTGCGTTAATTCTATTCACCTCCGGCTCAGAGGGCACGCCCAAAGGCGTAGTGCTCAGTCACGCCAACATCATGGCCAACGTTGTACAACTCACCGCACGCGTTGATTTTAACCGCCAAGACATTGTATTTAACTGCCTGCCCATGTTCCATTCCTTCGGTCTAACGGGCGGCACGTTGCTCCCCATACTCTCAGGCGTCAAAACATTTCTCTACCCCAGCCCACTTCATTACCGCATCGTACCCGAGCTTATTTATTCATCAAACGCTACGATGATGTTTGGCACTGATACCTTCCTCAATGGGTATGCCCGCATGGCCGATCCGTATGATTTTTACCGCATGCGGTATATTTTCGCAGGCGCAGAAAAGGTCAAAGAAGAAACACGAAAAATTTACATGGATCGTTTTGGCGTGCGTATTCTCGAAGGCTACGGCGCCACGGAAACTGCCCCCGCCCTTACTTTAAACTCCCCCATGCATTTCAAAGGCGGAACAGTCGGGCGATTGCTCGCGGGCATTGAATATAAACTTGAACACGTACAGGGCGTTGAAAAAGGTGGCCGCTTATTCGTCCGTGGCCCAAACATCATGCTTGGCTATTATCGCGCCCAAAAGCCAGCTGTGCTTGAGCCACCTGTTGACGGATGGTATGACACAGGCGACATCGTAGATATTGATAGCGAAGGCTTTGTCACCATTTTAGGACGCGCCAAACGCTTTGCTAAAATTGCTGGTGAAATGATCTCCCTCACCAGCGTAGAAGCCATGATACAAAACATATACCCCCAAAGCCAACACGCCCTCGCCGCTATTCCTGATGCTAAAAAAGGCGAGCAGCTCATCCTGCTCACCACCCATAAAGGTGTCATTAAATCCGATTTATCCGCTTACGCAAAACAACACGGCATCAGTGAGCTCGCAATCCCTAAAACCATTATTGAAATAGATGAAATCCCCGTCTTAGGCAGCGGAAAAACAGATTACGCCGCCGTACAAAAACGCGCTGAACAAAAATAGCGACAATAAAAAAAGCCGCCGAAAGCTGAAAATTCGGCGACTTTTTCAATATGTACGCAGTGTAGAAAAACTTATTCTGCCGCCACCTTGTCATCATCTTTATCTTTGGCCGCAGGCGTGATGCCACCGATTTTCTTACCGTAGTTTCCGGTAAAGATATCTTCGGAAAACACATCTTCCCAGCCCCCTTGCGTAGAAGCCTTGGAATATTCCGTAGCGCGGTTTTCAAAGAAATTAGTGTGCTCCGCCCCATTCAACATTTCATCCATCCACGGGAGAGGATTTTTATCAACGCCCTCATAGATCGCTTCAAGGTTAAGCTGTTCCAAACGACGATTGCCGATATAGCGAATATAATCTTTTACCTCTTGTGGCGTCAGACCATCAATCGGACCCATTTCAAAACACAGATCAATAAAATTATCTTCATGCCCGATAATCGTGCGGCAACATTCGGTGATTTCTTCTTTGAGCTCATCATCCCAAATATCTTGGTTTTCATTGATAAACGCATTGAACAATTTGATCATGGATAGGCAATGTAGCGTTTCATCACGCACAGACCAAGTAACAATCTGCCCCATACCTTTCATTTTATTGAAACGCGGGAAATTCATGAGAATCGCAAAAGATGCAAATAATTGCAAACCTTCGGTAAACGCCCCAAACATCGCCATTGTCTTGGCAATATCACGGCGGTTTTTCATCGATACATTTTGCATGTAATCGAATTTGTCTTTCATTTCTGCATATTTCAAAAACGCCTCATATTCCACTTCGGGCATGCCAATAGTGTCTAACAAATGCGAATAAGCGGCAATATGTACGGTCTCAATGTTCGAAAACGCCGAGAGCATCATTTGCACTTCAACCGGGCCAAACACTTGGCTGTAATGCTTCATGTAACAATTATTGACCTCAACATCGCTTTGCGTGAAGAAACGGAAAATTTGAGTTACTAGGTTTTTTTCAGCTGGAGTCAGCGATTTTTTCCAATCGCGCACGTCTTCTGCCAAAGGCACTTCCTCAGGCAACCAATGAATACGTTGCTGTGTGTGCCACGCCTCATAACACCATGGGTATAGGAACGGTTTATAAACATGGCGCTCTTGTAATAATGGACTATTGGCTTTTGCCGCATCTTCGATTTTAGTTTGTTCAGCGCTCATGGCGTTTCTCCTCTTTGATTTAACGATTCGTGTATATTGTTTAGTTTAGAAAGCTTTTGGCAATTTCCGAGTCATTTGCGAAACAATAGCGTGAATAACGGGGATAACTGTGAAAAGCCATTATATGAAGTAACCACATATTGTATGTGATAACCTAATTTATACACTATATGTGGTATATTTCAATGATTAAAACATAAAAAACATTTTAATTATTTTTAAAAAAGCACATCTGGAACATTTGCTGCCCCAGAACCAATAACGGAAGGAAACCCTAGCCATTCTCCAAATGCTTCGTAATATGGTAACAATATTGAAGCGGAGAAATTGATTATTTCACCGCCCAATGTGGAATTGTGAAAAAATGGGAAAATTACAATTTCTGAAATAAAGTCAGTAGGGATTCCTGTGATTATAGCCGTAGCCGCAGCTACAAACACAGTCGTCAATGAAATTCCATTATTCTCTTTCGTAGTAGCTGTCATATTTTTTCTCTTTATGGTTGATCTTTTTAAACGCAAAACCTATAGTGTTATATTATAACATAACACTATAGATCAAGGATTTAAAATGCACCCATTAAAAAAAAATAGTCTTGCAGTCTTTTTAACAGCAGGATTAGCAGCAAGCTTCTCATCCACCGCCAATGCAGACATAGACTTTAATGCGAACCTGATCATAAAAAACCCAATAAGCGCTCGCCCCACACATCTTAAAATTCCAATTGATTGTAGCCTGCTCGAGGAAAACGGCTCTAAAACAATAGAATTCATTAAACAATTCGGTGTTTGGGGTCACATAGAAAATGAACATTCGATTGATGCCGCACAACAACATCTACGCTTACATGGTATTCAACAACAAGATATTGAAAAGATTCAAAAATACTGCATAGAAAATTTTTAAACACTACAATGAACAAGCATTGCATCGTCCATGCAACTCGACATTCCAATGATGTACAGTGAAATTTTTCTGAATTGATTGCTTTTGTAAGGCTTCAGGAATCGTACACAAATGAATTTCTTCAACAAAACCACAGCTGTCACAAATTAAAAATTGCGAACCATTATGTCGATGATTCTCATGGCAAGCTATATATGCGTTTAAGGATTCAATACGATGAATGAAGCCATGTGCTATTAAATTCTCTAATGCTCGGTACACCGTAGGTGGCTTTGGGCTTTTAATCACAGTCGCCAATTTATCTAATATATCATAAGCACTAAGAGGCTTTTTCGAAATGCTAATAATTTTTAAAACTTCACTGCGCGGATGAGATATGCGCAAATTATTGTCTTTGCAATACTGATCATAAGCTTTTATCAATGTTTCATCCATTACCCTAGCATATAGATAAAACCTTAATCATGTGAACATTTTTAACGTCTTAAAGCTTTGATTAATTCATTATTTTTCTTCAAACAAGGGTAAAAATCGTTCATAACCTTCCTGTTCAAGCTGATCTTTATGGATGAATTTGAGACTAGCAGAGTTTATGCAATAACGCTGACCACCGCTTTCTTTGGGGCCATCATCAAATAAATGTCCTAAATGCGCATCTGCCTTGGTTGAACGCACTTCTGTACGTGTCATGCCAAATAAACTATCATCTTGAAATTGCTCAACCAGCGCGGGGTCAATTGGTTTGGTAAAGCTCGGCCAGCCTGTACCCGAATCAAACTTATCTGTTGAGGAAAATAGCGGCTCACCCGATATAGCATCCACGTAAATCCCAGGTTCATGATTATCCCAATATGCATTGTCGAACGCTGGTTCCGTACCATCGTGCAAGGTCACGTATTTTTGTTTTTCGCTCAGATGCGATGCATCCATACCAGTTTTAGTTTTCATTGCATCTTCCTTCATATCATCACTATGAGCCATATTACTTAGCCCCAACCCCGTCAGAGCCAACGCCCCAACAATCAAAAATAAAACACTAAAATTTTTCATGTACGTCTCCTGTTACATAAGCATATTCGAAAGCTTTGTTATAGACGTTACAAAAAAGGCCCGCGTGATGCGCGAGCCTTTTTATAAATTTTATATAAATCCTACTGGCACGCCAAGCATTCTTCATATTGAGAACCGCCCTCGCCGTCGCCCATTGCGCCTTGTTCGTCTTCGCTGTTTTCGCTGTCTTGCGCACGTTTCCATGACGCATTGCTTTCGGCGCGCTGGATGGATTTAGAGCGGCAGTAATACAAGCTTTTCACACCTTTTTTCCACGCTTCCCAATGCACAGCATGCAAATCGGCTTTATGGACATTGGCGGGTAAGAACACATTCAAGCTCTGCGCCTGACACACAAATTGTGTACGGTCACCCGCATGTTCAATCAACCAGCGTTGATCAATCTCAAACGCGGTTTTGAACACATCTTTTTCATCTTGGCTCAAGAAATCAAGATGCAAAACAGACCCTTCATTCGTAAAGATTGAACTCCATACATCTTCGGTATTTTGTCCTTTTGTTTCCAGCAATTGCGCTAAATACTTGTTTTTAACAGGAAAAGAGCCGGAAAGCGTTTTATGCGTGTACGCATTGGCTGCATTCGGTTCGATCCCTGGGGATGCGCCGCCACAGATGATGGAGATCGACGCGGTCGGCGCGATGGCCATTTTATTTGAAAAACGCTCCATGATCCCGTAATCCGCCGCATCAGGGCATGCGCCACGCTCTTCCGCAAGCTTAATAGAAGCATCATCGGCTTGGCGTTTAATTTGACCGAAAATCTTACGATTCCAAACCTTGGCCATTACCCCTTCCATCGGGATCATTTTGGATTGCAAAAATGAATGCCAACCCATCACACCCAAACCAACTGAACGCTCCCGCATTGCGGCGTATTTTGCACGCTTCATCGAATCGGGTGCTTTATCAATAAAATCGGTCAGAACATTATCAAGGAAACGCATGATATCTTCGATAAAGGTCGGATGATCCTGCCATTCATCAAATTTTTCCAAATTCACCGAAGACAAACAACAGACCGCCGTTCGGTCGTTACCTAAATGGTCACGCCCCGTTGGCAACGTAATTTCTGAACAGAGATTCGACATCTTCACGTTCAAACCCGCCATCTTATGATGCGCTGGAATCTGATCATTCACATGATCAATATAAATAATATATGGCTCGCCCGTTTCAACACGCGCCGTCAGCAAGCGAATCCAAAGATCGCGCGCACTCACTTTATCAACAACACTGTTATCTTTCGGAGATTTAAGCGCGTACTCTTCATTATTTTCAACCGCAAGCATGAAGCGATTATCCACCAAAACACCATGATGCAAATTCAACGCCTTACGGTTAGGGTCGCCGCCCGTTGGACGACGAATCTCAATAAACTCTTCAATTTCTGGATGCCAGATCGGCAGATAAATCGCGGCACTTCCGCGGCGCAAAGACCCTTGGGAAATCGCCAAAGTCAAACTGTCCATCACACGGATAAACGGAACAATCCCGCTCGTTTTACCATTGCGACCAACTTTTTCACCAATAGAGCGCACATTGCCCCAATAAGACCCAATTCCGCCACCAAGCGAAGCCAGCCATACATTCTCATTCCACAATTCCACAATATCACCAAGGGAGTCGTTCGTCTCGTTCAAGAAACATGAGATCGGCAAGCCGCGGCTGGTACCGCCATTGGAAAGAATCGGCGTAGATGGCATAAACCATAATTTCGACATATAATCATACAAACGCTGCGCATGTTCGCTGTCATCGCCGTAATGCATGCATACACGGGCAAACAAATCTTGATATTGCTCTTCAGGCAAAAGATAGCGGTCGGTCAACGTGGCCTTACCGAATTTCGTTAGATTCTCGTCTCGGGCGCGGTTAATTTGAACGCGGTTGCCCCTCTCCATTTGCGCGATGTCAAACATGAGCTTTTCTCCTTAATATGTGAGAATCAAAATTATTTGATGATTCTTAATGTGATGCTTGAAAATGTGTAGAAAACACAATCTGTAGCGTTAATCTTCATTTAAGATACTAGATGTCGTGTCTTCAGCGCAAGTTGAATATGTTCCTATCTTCAATATCCCGCGTTTATAAGCATTTTTACTTTGCTTATTTTTCAGCACA
The DNA here is from genome assembly GCA_037969235.1 of Bdellovibrionales bacterium. Classification (GTDB taxonomy): domain Bacteria; phylum Pseudomonadota; class Alphaproteobacteria; order Micavibrionales; family Micavibrionaceae; genus TMED27. Next base: position 10,569 of record JBBKXA010000171.1, read on the forward strand.
TTAACAAGCTTATCCCGCGGCTTATCCCCGCAAAAAAAAACGTAAATAAATGTGTGAAAAACGAAATAACGCGCAATAAAACGTTTTTTTATAATTTTATTACGCGCTTATGCCTTAATCAATAAAATCAAGTTCCAGTCTGCGCCAACACTTCGCCAGCAGGCGAAAAGCCTGGCACACGGTCCTCCAGAAGCGGAGCAAAACTGGTGCGTTCGCGAATCTTATCAAACCAAGCCCGCGCCGCATGATGCTCTTCCCACGGCACATCGCCAATATAATCAATACTAGAGAGATGCGCCGCAGCCGCAATATCAGCCAAAGAGAAATTATCCCCCGCCAACCATTTGCGTTTTTCCGTTAAGAAACCGATATAATCGAGGTGATAATGAATATTGGCGTGTCCTGCGCGAATCGCTGGGCCGTGCGGCTCACCCATTTTCAAAAAACGTTTCATAAGTTTTTCACCGACAATGTTTTCGGTAACTTCTTTATTGAACTTCACATCAAACCAACTCACCAAACGCCGCGTTTCTGAGCGCTGCACTGGGTCATGACCCAGTAAATTAACTTCAGGGTATACCTCTTCCAAATACTCGCAAATGACTTGGGAATTGGATAAAGACGTCCCATCTTTTTCAATTAAAACAGGCACATCACCCGCAGGGTTGAGCGCAAGAAAATCCGTACGCCGTTCCCAGACTTTTTCAATTTTCAATTCAAAATCGAGATTTTTCTCCGCTAAAACCATGCGGACTTTGCGCGAAAAAGGATGCAACCAAAGGTGAAAAAGTGTTCTCATACCATTGATCTTATCGTAAAGACGCAAACGCGGCAATCGGAAAGCAAATCACATAACACAATAATTGCGGCTTACTATTAAGATTGATGCGCCGCAAGCACAATCGTCATATCAACGCCATCACCAATGGCGTCAGTGCCCGCCCACTGCCCTTGTCCAATGTTAAAATCCAGTCGATTAAGCGTAAATTCGGCGCGCATAGTTGCCGATTTTTCATCAATCTTCAAAGTAAAAGGAAAATCGACAGGCACCGCCCTCCCATGCAACGTCAAAACCCCATGCACACGATAATTATCGCCTGTTAAATGCTCAAATGATTCCGACATAAATACGGCACGCGGATAAACATTTGTATCAAACCATTGTGCATTTCGCGCTTGTTCATCACGATCCGCGCTGCCCGTTGCAATGCTCGATACATCAATATCAATATTAACCGATGCATTGTTCACATCTTGCGGATCAAAAATAATTTTCCCGCTCCAATTTTTAAAATACCCACCAACGGGCTGCCCATATTGCTTATAAGTAAAATCAATGCGACTTTCATTCGGGTCAATGACCCACGCACGCGCCACATTTTGACCCTCATCAATTGCTAATGCTTCTGGCTGCGCCTGCGTGATTGCCTTGCTCACGTTTGCTTCCGGTGCTTTAGAATTCAAATCACCCATGATATCTATCGCCACAAAACCAAGCGCCACACACAACGCACCAAGCCCCAAAATCACAAGAACAATATGCCCGCCCATGCGCCGCAATGTCGCGTCCTTATCAATCACATGATGTTTCAACGCCCCAACAATATGAAGCCCAATCGCGCCGATTAACGCAAAAGCGCAAATCTCATGGGTTTCCTTAAAAAAATCCTGCCAAACCTCATTTTTATCAATAATTTTTGGCATCTCAAACAAGCCAAAAAACGATGCAGGATGGTCCCCCGCAACAGACATCAACCAACCCGATAACGGCATCGCCATCATCAAAATATAAAGCGCAATGTGGATAGTGTGCGCCAAAGTTCTCTCCCAACGCGCATGCGCTTCCAATGCAGGCGGCGCCGTTAAAAAACGCCACAGCAACCGCGCGCCCCATAAAAACAAAATCAGCAACCCAAACGATTTATGCAACCCATAAACCTGTAATTTAAAGGGGCTAAAATCTAGCCCCCCCATGTAAAAGCCAACAATCAACAAAACCAAAATAACCAGCGCCATCCCCCAGTGGAAAATGCGCGCCAGTATATTATAATTCGTAAAGGAAGTTGGCGTTTGGTGATTCATAATATTTCTAAGGGTTTTGCGTACCTTCAGCACCTAACTCTTGACGCAAGCCTTCAACTTCTATGCGTATATGCACATCATCCGCAACACCGGGCAAGCCATAATTCATATTAAAATCAGAGCGCTTAATCACCGCCTCACCCGAAAACCCAGCAACAAATTTTCCGCTAAACGGATGCACATCCGATTTATTATGCGTCATGTTCAACGTCACAGGCTTGGTAACGCCCAACAACGTAAGATCACCTATAACATCGGCTGTATTATCCCCTGTCGTCACAATACTTGTACTTTTAAAAGTCATGGTAGGAAATTTTTCAACATTGAAAAAATCTGCGCCTTTAAGATGCTCATCCCATTTCTCATCGTCCATATCAATGCTCGCCGTTTTAATGGCCACATTCACACCTGATTCCGCAGGATTTCCGCGATTGATAGTGAAGGATCCATCATAATCTAAAAACTCGCCCTGTGATTTGGAAAAACCCAAATGATCAACAAAGAACAAAATTTGCGTATGCGCCCTGTCAAATTCATATGTTTCAATAGCCGTATCTTCATTCGCATAAGCTGGTGCGATTAAAAACAATGCCGCGCACAATCCCAATACCCAATTTTTCATCATTAAATCCTTCATCTGTTAAAAATAAGTCTCATAAAGCGTTACAAAAACATAAGCGCCTAAACCCGCTAAGCCCCAACACACGAGGCCATATTGCATTTTTAAACTTTTATCTTCCAGCAACTTTTTTGTAGGCACATGTCGCAGCAAAAAATACAGCACCATCTGCCCGAAAGCAAAACCACAAAATAATCCTACAATGCCCATTACAACAATCATAATAAACATTTTGCTTACATGCGCACAAAAATCAAGCTAGTGTTTTTCCATGATATTACTACCCCTTATAATTCTTGCCCTTGTCCAAGGCATCACAGAATTCCTGCCCATCAGTTCCAGTGGCCATCTTGTGCTTGTGCATCAATTGTTTGATCAATCCCAAAACTGGCAAAATCATATGGTTTTAGATGTTGCTGTGCATGTGGGCACTTTGTTTTCAGTGCTGATTTATTTCCGCCGTGATGTGTGGGATATGGGTCGAGGGCTTGGGCATTGGGGCACAGGAAATTTCAACAGCGGAGCTTCACGCTTAAATATGTATTTAATCATTGCTTCTATTCCTGTCATCCTCGTTGGACTTATATTGCATATTTATGAGCCTTCATGGCTGCTTCTCGTTGAGATCATGGCCTGGGCAACTATTATTTTCGGCATTATCCTGTGGATTGCCGATCACATGCCTGCAAGCGATAAAACATTAAAAGATATAAACATCAAAGACGCAGTAATTATCGGCCTCGCGCAATGCCTAGCATTAATTCCGGGCACTAGCCGCTCCGGCATAACCATGAGCGCCGCCAGATTTTTAGGCTATAGCCGAACAGAAAGCGCACATTTTTCGTTACTTCTCGCCATCATAGCCATCAGTGGCGCGGGCACACTTGCAGGAATAGAGCTGAGCCAAAGCGGCGATTGGACAATCGGCATAGACGCAGCAATAGCCGCACTGATCGCCTTTGTAACAGGTTGGATTGCGATTGCGCTTATGATGAAATGGCTGGAAAAATGCAGTTTCAAACCTTTTGCGATTTACCGCATCATACTCGGCAGCGTGTTATTGATTTTGATCTACAGCAACATACTTTAAAATCATAACGCGCGTATCACTGTATATTTTATCAAAATGGCACCTAAATGACCCTAACAAATTTGGGTCATGCTCCTTTTCTGCTTCAATCACAATCATCGTCCCATCCGTTAAAAACCTTTCTGCCGACAGCTTGCTTAATGCTTGAACCGCAAGGTTTTGCCGATAAGGTGGATCAAGGAAAATGAGGTCATACGCCTGTGCCTCACGCCCCATTTTGATCCGCGTTGCATCTTGCAAAATAAAATCCGCCGCGCCGCCTGCACCCAAATTTTGTGCATTTTGTCTTGCCAAATCAAGCGACCGTCGATCTTTGTCCCAAAACGTAGCATGCGCCGCGCCGCGCGATAAAGCCTCTAACCCCAAAGCTCCCGTCCCGCAAAAACAATCAAGTACAAAAGCACCATCAATATCCATCCTTGATTTCAAAGCATTAAACATCGCGCCGCGTACCTTATCCGATGTCGGCCTTATATCGTTATTGCTTGGCACATCCAAACGCCGCCCACCATATCGCCCAGCCACAATACGCATGTCTTATGTCCCGCCTTTAAAATAGCCAGGCAAAGCGGCCTTTAAATCTTTCGTAGATATTTCCTTGACCCCGCCACGATCTAAACCCTTTAATTCAAACGACCCATAACTGACCCTGATCAAACGGTTCACCTCCAACCCTAATTCCGTCATAACCCTACGAATTTCACGGTTTTTGCCCTCTTGCAAAACGATGCGTATCCAATTGTTTGCACCGTATACCTGACCGCCGCTCTCTAGTTGCGCATCAATTGATCCATATCGCACCCCATCAACCGTAATACCGTTTTTCAAACCTTCAAGTCGTGCCAGATCAATGCGCCCCAAAACCCGTACCCGATAACACCGCTTTAACGCCGTCGCAGGAAGCTCAAGATAACGCGATAATGCTCCATCATTAGTCAATAATAATAAACCCTCACTATTCAAATCCAAACGCCCCACGCTCAACAATCGAGGCAAGCTTTTGGGCAAAGCATCAAACACTGTCTCGCGTCCGCGATCATCTTTATGCGATGTCACAAGCCCCGCAGGCTTATGATATAAAAATAACCGCGTCGCCTCCTTGCGCGGCAACGCCTTGCCATCTACCACAATGTCATCCGCATCATTAACCACCACAGCAGGGCTCTCCAGCTTTTGACCGTTTAAAATTACACGACCCTCACCAATCCAACGCTCAGCATCTCGGCGCGAACATAGCCCCGCCCGTGCTATTCGTTTTGCAATTCGCTCGCCATTATGGTTTTCTTCTGTCATGGAAACAGACATACACTATATGCACGCCGCATTGGAAGAGGCAAAAGCAGCAGCCGCGAGAGACGAAGTGCCCATCGGTGCCGTTTTGGTAGAGCGTGCCACTGGACAAATCGTTAGCCGCCACAGTAACCGCACCCGCGAATTGCATGATCCCAGCGCCCATGCCGAAATGCTGTGCATTCGCGAAATATGCTCCACACTAGGCTCACAACGCGCGGTTCACAATGATGGTTATGATTTGTTTGTAACCCTTGAGCCTTGCGCAATGTGCGCCGCCGTAATCTCATTTGCACGCATAAAACGGGTCATATTTGGCGCACCTGATCCAAAAGGCGGCGGCGTGCTCCACGGTGGAAAATTCTATGAACAATCCACCTGCCACCATCGCCCCGAAATCACACACGATATTCTTAGCAATGAATGCGCAGAAATTTTAAAAACATTTTTCAAACAAAAACGAAAAAACTCAAAAACTTAAGACGCTTTCATCATTTTTTCCGCCTTCAAAGCCCGCCACCCTATATCGCGGCGGCAAAACCCCTCCGGCCATTTTATGGCATCCACACCTTGATAAGCGCGGCTTTGTGCTTGTTCAACCGTATCCCCCACTGCCGTCACACCCAACACGCGACCACCATTACTCAACAGTTGCCCTTGTGCGTCTTCTATCGTACCTGCATGAAAAACAGTCAAACCCTTAATCTCTGCGGTATCTTCAATATCATAAATGGGCGTATGTTTTTTATAATCATCAGGATAGCCCTTCGCCGCCATCACAACGCACATCGCGACTTGTTCACTCCATGTCACAGTCCCGCGAATCTCATCCAAACGCCCTTGCGCACCAGCATATAAAATATCAAGTAAATCACCTTGCAAACGCATCATCATCGGCTGACATTCTGGGTCACCAAAACGCACATTATATTCAATCAATTTCGGCTCTCCGCCCACAACCATCAAACCAGCATACAAAACACCCGTGAACGCGCACCCCTCCGCCGCCATCGCATCTACCGTTGGCTTAATGATACGGTGAATAATTTTCTCTTCCAATTCCGCGCTCATAAAATGCGCCGGCGAATACGCGCCCATCCCGCCAGTATTAGGCCCTTCATCACCATCAAAGGCCCGCTTATGATCTTGCGCCGAAGTCAAAGGCAAAATACTTTTACCATCCGCAAGCGCAAAATAACTAAGCTCTTCACCATCCATAAATTCTTCAATCACAATTTCTGTACCCGCATCACCAAAACGCGCGCCTGAAAGCATGTCTTGCGCCGCGTTAATCGCCTCTTCTTTTGAATTACAGATAATCACGCCTTTACCCGCCGCAAGCCCATCAGCCTTAACCACGACATTACCATTTTGCGCATTGATAAACACTTTCGCGCTTTCAATATCGCTAAAACGTCCATATGCCGCCGTAGGGATTCTATATTTGGCGCATAAATCTTTCATAAACCCTTTGGAGCCCTCTAACTGCGCGGCCTTAGCATCAGGGCCAAATACGGCAATATTCACGGCCTTCAGCTGATCCGCCAATCCCGCAACCAAAGGCCCTTCTGGCCCCACAACGACCAAGTCAATCGCCTCGTCTTGCGCAAGTTTTACCAAACCCGCAACATCTTCGGCGGCAATATCAACGTTAATAGCACAATTTTTCGTACCTGCATTCCCTGGCGCGCAATATAGCGCATCACAGTGCTTTGAAGCCGCCAAAGCCCAAGCCAGCGCATGTTCCCGACCACCAGATCCAATCAATAAAACTTTCATATTTGCCATCCTTTATTTTGTGTGTTTCTACACATATAGTCATTCCGCAAGCGATACAAGGCTAGCGTTACCACCCGCCGCTGTCGTATCAATACTGACCACACGTTCATGCGCAAAACGTTGCAAATAATGCGGCCCCCCCGCTTTTGGCCCCGTGCCCGAAAGCCCGCATCCACCAAAAGGTTGAGAGCCCACAATCGCCCCAATTTGCGAGCGATTAATGTACACATTCCCCACATGTAAATTTTCAATAACTTGCCTATGAAAGCTTTGAATACGGCTGTGAATGCCTAAAGTCAAACCATAGCCTGTATTTTGTATACGCTCTAACAACGCGGGTAAATCTTTTTTATCATAGCGAATAATGTGTAAAACAGGGCCAAAAACCTCATGCTCCAGCGAATCAATATTGTCAATCTCATACGCAATAGGCGGAAAATAATAGCCCTGGTTTTTAACTAAAGTATTCATAGACACCTCATAAATCGGCTGTCCAAAACTGTTCAACGCTTTGCGATGACGCGCCAACCCTGCACGCGCTTCTTCATCAATCACCGGCCCTATATCACACGATAAATTATACGGATCGCCAACCTGCAACTCCGCCATTGCACCTTGCAACATATGAATGATTTTGTTGGCAATATCGCTTTGCACGCACAACACCCGCAAAGCCGAACAGCGCTGCCCTGCAGAACCAAACGCGCTTAAAATTACATCATCAATCACCTGTTCAGGCAAAGCCGAACTATCTACAATCATCGCATTTTGCCCACCCGTTTCCGCAATAAAAGGTACAATTGCGCCATCCTTTGCCGCCAAAGCGCGGTTTATACTCTGCGCCACAGCCGTAGAACCTGTAAAAGCAACACCTGCAACTTCTTTGTGCGCAACCAAAGCCGCCCCAACCTCGCCGTCCCCAGGCAATAACGCCAACGCGCCATGATCCACCCCCGCTTCATGCAAAAGCTCAACCATCTCCATCGCCACCAGCGGCGTTTGCTCCGCAGGTTTGGCAATCACACAATTGCCCGCCATCAACGCCGCGCTAATTTGCCCAGTAAATATGGCGAGTGGAAAATTCCACGGCGAAATACACACAAACGTGCCACGACCATGCAAACTCAAACGATTGCTCTCCCCCGTATAGCCAGGCATAAGCATGCCTTCTTTATCAAAAGCAACGCGCCCCTTATGGGCATAATAACGCAAGAAATCAACCGCCTCACGAATTTCACCAATCGCATCATCAAGCGTTTTACCCGCCTCACGCACAAGCAAATGCATAAATTCTACTCTGCGAAGCTCCAATGCATCCGCCGCATTTTCTAGCGCGAGCGCTCGCACCTCTGCAGGCTTGATACTCCACGCCTTAAAAGCATTGCGAGCAATTTTAAAAGCATGATTGACATGTTTGTCATACGCATATTCAACATACCCAATTAAATGCTGTGTTCGCGCAGGGTTATGAACCTCTTGCTCAGCCTCACCCTTCATAACATCACCATCAATCAAAGGCGCACAGCGATATAAAGCGTCATATCTATCCATATCGGTATATAATTTTGTCACCACATGCGAAGCATCCAGATCCATGCCCGACGAATTGACACGCCCATGCGGCAACTCATCTTTAAAAATATTTTTTGGCAAATCAATTTTGGAATGTAAGAATTCCGTATGCCCGCGCGATTCCTCCACTGGATCATCCACAAGATTAGCCACTGGTTCATCATGATCCAAAACACGGTTCACAAACGAGCTATTTGCACCATTTTCCAACAATCGCCGTACCAAATATGCCAGCAAATCCTCATGTGGCCCAACAGGCGCATAAATGCTCACATTGGCCTTTTCACTCGATGGATGACCAACCACCGCATCATACAACCCCTGCCCCATGCCAAACAAACGTTGAAATTCATAAGGGCTATCATGCGCTTGCGCTATATCCAAAATCGCCGCGATGGTATGGGCATTATGTGTGCCAAACATCGGGTAAATGACATCGCTATGCGCAAACATAATTTGCGCACATGTAATATAGGACAAATCCGTATGTGCTTTGCGCGTAAATACGGGAAAAGCTGAAAGCCCCGCAACCTGCGCATGCTTAATTTCCCTGTCCCAATACGCACCTTTAACGAGCCGCATTTGAATTTTTGACCCGTATTTGCGTGCCAATTGCGCCATATATTCAATAACATGCGGCGTCGATTTCTGATACGCCTGTACCGCTAAACCAAAACCATCCCAATACTTAAGAGACTTATCTCCCATCACCGCTTCAATGATCTTAAGCGATATATCCAATCGCTCAGATTCTTCCGCATCCACCGTCAGCGCAATATTATAACTCGCCGCCGCACGACATAATTTTGTCAGGCGCGCCACCATTTCTGGCACACAAATTTCTTTTTGCGCATATTCGTAACGCGGGTGCAACGCAGATAATTTTACCGAAATTCCTGGGCGTCGTGATTGAACAGAATCCGCACGTTTACCAATATAATCAATAGCATGGCGGTACGCTTCATAATAAATATCCGCCGCCTCACGCGTCCGCGCCCCCTCACCCAAAATATCATAAGACATGCGGTAGCCTTGCTTTTCAGCCTTTAACGCATTATCCATCGCTTCCTTGATATCGCGCCCCAATACAAATTGCTGACCCAAAACCCGCATTGCACGCACCATCGCTTCACGAATAAGCGGCTCACCAATTTTACGAACCGCCGATTCCAAAGTTTTACTGGTCACAAACAATCCCATCCCCGTGGCCTTGACCACCCAATCTTTCGATCCACCCGCACGCTCCAACCAATTCGCCGCCGCAACCTTATCAAAAATCAGCATTTTGGCCGTCGCTTTATCTGGCACACGCAACAACGCCTCCGCCAAAGTCATAAGCGCCAGCCCCTCATCGGTATTGAGCGCATAATCACGCATAAAATCTTCCAATTGCCCGGGCGGACGTTTTTGCGTACGCAAATTTTCAACCAACTGCGTGGCTTTTAATTCAACGCGCTCGGCGCGTGCATCATCCCAATCAATACGCGCGAGCAGCGCTTTTACTGCATGTTCTTCGCTATCTTCATAATATTGTGCGAATGAATGACTCATGATAACTCCCTAAAAATGATCGCGATAAACGCTTGTCTTTATGTACGGACAAACTTTATCATGTTTTCATGGCAAATAAAGATGCACAAAATACAATGACACAAAGCGATACACCGAAATCATCAACTGAAAGCGTTTCACGCTCCAACGTGCCTGAATTTTCAGTCGGTGATTTGGCTTTTAGCTTAAAAAAAACATTAGAGGATAATTTCGGTCGCGTGCGCGTTCGCGGAGAACTCAGCCGAGTCTCCATCGCTGGCTCTGGGCATATGTATTCCTCCCTTAAAGATGAAAACGCCGTCATCGACGCCGTGTGCTGGAAAGGTGTGATGTCGAAATTAACCATCAAGCCCGAAGAAGGCCTCGAAGTCATCTGCACAGGGCGCATATCCACCTTCCCGCAACGCTCCAATTATCAACTCATCATCGAATCAATGGAACTCGCGGGCGAAGGTGCGTTGCTCAAAATGCTGGAAGATCGCCGCAAAAAATTAGCCGCCGAAGGGCTGTTCGACGTAAACCGCAAGAAAAAAATCCCTTTCATTCCCCACACCATCGGCATCATCACATCCCCCACAGGCGCAGTTATTCGCGACATTCTCCACCGCCTTAATGATCGCTTTCCGCGTAATGTCATGCTATGGCCTGTTCTCGTCCAAGGCGAAAATGCCGCAAATCAGGTCGCTACCGCCATACGTGGCTTTCAAAATATTGATCAAAACGGATTGGCTAAACCCGATTTACTCATCGTCGCTCGTGGCGGGGGATCACTCGAAGACCTCATGCCTTTCAACGATGAAGACGTCGTTCGTGCCATTAGCGAAAGCGCAATCCCCATTATCTCCGCCATAGGCCACGAAACTGACACCACCTTATCCGATTTCGCCGCTGACCTGCGCGCCCCCACCCCCACCGGCGCCGCAGAAATGGCCGTACCAGTACGTAGCGAATTAATCACCCAAATTCTCGGCTTGGAGCAACGTCTAATTTCCTCATGCGCCAGAGCCTTAAATGATCGCCGCAATAAACTTGATGCCGCAAACGCGCGCCTCGGTGACCCATCACGCATCCTACAAGCACAAAGTCAACGTCTAGATCATCTCAACGATAAGCTTCGCGCCGCTTTTTCTAAATTTATCGACGTTAAGCAACGCCCATTCATCGCCTGCGCCGCGGGTCTTCGCGCGCCGCAAAATCGGGTCACTGAGGCACAAAAGACCCTCAACCGCATCGATCAACAACTTAATACCTTAGGGATAAAGCTCACAGACACCCGCACACAAACCATAAAGCATCTAGGTAAAATGCTTGAAGCCTACAGTTTTAAAAACACCCTCAAACGCGGCTATAGTGTTGTACGCGATCAAAACGGAACGCTTGTGACAAATAGCGCGATTCTAAACACAGGCGATATAATCGACATTGAATTTGCACAAAATAATCACGTCAAAGCTGCAATCGGTGATAAAGCGCAGAAAACAAAAATCCCACCAAAAAAGCCGAGCTCGAAAAAAACGAACCCACCAGTCGACCAAGGCTCTCTTTTTTAAAACTGATAACTTGATAACTTTTTAAGACAAATTGGTCGGCTATTTCCCGCGCGCGCGCTCTACATTGGATATAATTGGCGTCGCCCGAAGTGCCGCAATAACGTTATTCAAATGCTTGGTGTCATTCACGTAAACATCCATCAAAATTTCCCAAAAATCCGTTGATCTGTTGGTGATTTTTAAATTCGTAATATTTCCGCCATTGGCCGCAATCACGGTAGATAACGTTCCCAATGACCCCGGCTCGTTCTGGAAGGTCAAATGAATACGACCTACATGCGCCTCTGGAGCATCTGCGCCCTCACCCCATGACACATCCAGCCAACGCTCTGGCGTATCGGCAAATGTTTCCAGCGTTTCACAATCCATTGTATGAATCGTCACGCCTTTGCCCGTTGTCACAATCCCGACAATTCGGTCACCGGGCAACGGATGACAACATCGCGCAAAATGAACCGCCATACCTGCAATAAGACCCTTAATCGGCATTGGTGCGTCAGATTGGCTCAATGGCTGAACCATCACCGCAGCATCCATATCCGCCGAAGGCCGCTTCGCCATAGCCGTTTTGTGCGCAGGAAAAATCGCTTTGAACACGTCACGCGCCATCGCATGACCCGATCCTATCCGCGCATAAATGTCATCATTTTCTTCTGCTTTCAGCTTCTTTAAAACGCCAGAAACCGCTTTTTCGGTAAACTCATAGCCCTCTTGACGGAATATTTTCTGCAACATCGCCTTACCCAGCGTCGCATATTCGCTACGTTGTTCATTGCGTATATATTTACGAATATGGCTACGCGCCTTGCCCGTCACCACAAATCGCTCCCACGTCGGGGATGGATTTTGCGTCTTTGAAGTAATCACCTCAACCTGATCGCCATTGGATAATCGCGAATTAAGTGGCGCAATACGGCCATTAATTTTAACGCCCACACACCGATCGCCAATATCCGAATGGATTGCATAAGCAAAATCAATCGGCGTTGCCCCCGATGGCAATTCAATCAAATCGCCTTTGGGAGAAAACGCAAACACATGCTCCTGAAACAATTCCAGCTTGGTATGCTCCCAAAAATCTTCGGGCCGTTGCTCCTGCTCCAAAATATCCAGCAACTCCCGCAGCCAACGATAATTACTAACATCTTTTGTCGTCGCCAGCGCCCCGCCTTTATATGCCCAATGCGCCGCCACACCCATATCCGCCTGTAAATGCATCTCTTGCGTGCGGATTTGCACTTCAATGCGTTGGCGCTCTGGTCCCATAATTGTAGTATGAATAGAGCGATAACCATTAGGCTTAGGCGTAGAAATATAATCCTTAAAACGCCCGGGAATACTGGGGTAACGCCCATGAATAAGCCCAAGCGTGGTATAGCATTGCTCAATCGAGCCCACCACAACCCGAAAAGCCATAATGTCTGACATTTGCTCGAACGACACATTTTTGCGCTGCATTTTTTTCCAGATCGAATATCCGGTTTTCTCACGCCCCGTAATTTCCGCCTTAACACTCCCCTCTTTCACAAGGGTTTGTAACTCAGCGATAATTTTATCAACTACATCGCCGCCTTCTTCACGCAAATAAGATAGACGCTTTTGAATACTATCGCGTGCTTCGGTATTTAATATACTAAAGGCCAAATCCTCTAGCTCTGTTTTAATCTTATGCACGCCAATGCGCTCGGCGAGCGGCACATAAATCTCCAAAGTCTCCAAGGCTATACGCTTTTGCTTTTCCGGTTTTTTAATGCCGTCAATCGTGCGCATATTATGCAAGCGATCCGCCAGCTTAACGATCAAAACACGAATATCCTCACTCATCGCGAGCAAAAGCTTCCTGAAATTTTCCGCCTGCTTGCCTTCTATCGTTTTGCTTTCAATACGCGTCAACTTGCTAACGCCATCAACCAATTCCGCAACATCTTTTCCGAATTTGTCTTTGATATCTTCAAATGTCGCGTCAGTATCTTCGATCGTGTCATGCAAAATCGCTGTCACGATACTGCACGTATCCATGCGCATGCCCGCAAGAATATTCGCCACTTCCACGGGGTGCGTGTAATACGGCTCACCGCTAGAGCGCGTCTGCCCCTCGTGTTTAGCCTTGGCATACGCAATGGCATCCTCAACGATTTTAGGGTCAAAATCGGGATTATACTTCACAATGCGCGCCGCCAATTTTGCGGGCAGCGCATCTAACTTATTTTGTGATGGAACAGGGTTCATACTCATAACTTGGAATACAATATCATGGGTATAATAAGAAAGCATGAAAAAAGGCCGACACATCGCCGACCTTTTTATCTAATATAAATGATGTGTATTTATTCGGCTGGCGCGCCGCCTGCTAAAGTCTCTAAAGCTGATTCTTTATCATCGGCCATTTCTGCTTCGGTGTCATCTTCTTCCACGACTTCTTCGTCGCTATACATACCTGAAGCAGCTTCAGCTTTGTCTTTGCTCATGGAATTCCATTCTTCTTCGCCATCCATCAGATCAATAGTATCGTCTTCTTCTTCATAAGCGACCATGCGTTGGTGAGAGCGAATAAGCTCTTCCTTAATATTTTCCACTTCAACGCTTTCAACTGCGATTTCACGTAAGGAAACCACGGGGTTTTTATCATTATTTCGATCAACTGTAATCGAAGCACCAGAACCTATTTTGCGCGCACGTTGCGCTGCAACCATCACCAATTCAAATCGGTTTTCAACTTTATCAATACAATCTTCAACGGTAA
>JBBKXA010000172.1:0-4827 GCA_037969235.1 Bdellovibrionales bacterium
CAATAGATCACAATAACCGTCATAGGGTTTAAAATAATCTCCGTTGCGAAGTCTATTGATCGCCCGCCCTCCCATAACTTAATCAAAAATGGCATACACCCTGCAAAATTCATTGCCCCAACAGTCACAACTTTAATTTTACGCCGGCTAGTGTCCACAAAAAACGCGGCAAACGTTGGCATCATTCCCACAAACAAGATAACTGTGCTAGACATGAACACGACAGACATCGCAATCAACAATAAAGACGCCAAGCGCGCGCGCATAGGAACAGCTTTCTTAGCCGACTTATCTGCGGCCTTGCTTCCTTTTTTATCCTTACCTTTATCTTTTTTACCCATACAGCCCTCTTAAAAAAATGTTTTCCCAGAAAAAAACATCAATAAAACAAAAAGAATAAGCACAGAAGACGCCACGACAGACACAATAGCTGCGATTTGCCGACCACTATCAACCTCAAACATCTCCTTATTACCCATCCCTTCATCCAAAATTTTTCGTTCTTTTTCAATGATCTCATATTCGCGCATGGCAGTCATAAAACCAATATGATCACTTTTAACCAAGTCAGCATTCTGCAACGCCGCAGACATCTTGGCCAAATCTCCAGTCTTTTTAAAATTCTCAATATCTTTATTTAAAGTCTCGTGAATTTTGCGATCGTGAAAACGCTTCAACAATATCCCTAAACGCGGCGCCATAACCTTACCTATTTCAGGCATTGCCCCCAAAGAATAGCGTCTTTGTATCATAGCCAAAGCATGCAAATCCGCTGCAACCATCCTATATGGCTCATCCATGTTGACATCATATATATACGGCTCAATAATTTTTTGATCGCGTTCATATAAAAATGCCACCACATGCCGATCTAAAAAACGTGTGGGTGCCTTACCGGCCTTGCAAACAGCCTCAAACGCCACGAGCAACTCTTCCGCACTCGTCACGTAATAGTTAGTCAGCACATCACTTAAACAAGGCACATCGGCGGATAAAAAATATATAAGCCGCTCCACACCTCCGCCAGACTTCTCAGTTTTAATAAACCGTTTAGCTTTCTCAAACTTATTAAATAAAGCTGTAATATCATATTGCGTTGAATTTTGATAAGATAACCATTGAAATAACAGCGATTTATTAAACAAATCCACCACGGGGCCAAATGGCTTTTTCAACATCGCAACTTCTGCCAAAGCTGGCCCTACGCCATCTCCCATCACGCTCATCCCTTTATACCGCAGTGGCGCTTCAGGATCGAGCACCATAGAAAGGACACTCAATTGCACCGCTGGATCACCTATACCGGCATGCGGTGGTGCATCAGCAATCAAACCTTCATAGCGCAACGCCATCTCTTCATCCTCAAGCGAACGCTCAATCCACAATTGAAGCGACCCATCTTCAATAACACGCTTAGCCGCTTTGGAATGCTTCTCCAAATCCATTGCCATGACTGGCACAATTAAATACCGCTCCTCGTCCAGCGCCATAGGGCGCGGCGCTTTTTTACGCGGCATAGCCTGTTTAGGCGACAATCGCCGACCATCCATCCAAGACATAACTTCTTCAATCGTCCAACGTTGGCTATCCTCATCATGAAGAAGACCGCGCAACAACTCTAAAATATCCCCTTTAAAACGATCCTTACCCGTCACAGCGGCATAACTGCCGATAGTAATTTTCCGCTCTATAATTTCATCATCGCTTAATCCTCGCATTGGGTCATTGCTACGCATCAGTACCGCGATAGAAACACCAAGCGCATAGAGATCAGACCCCATAGTCCCCAACCCTCGCGACAAAGGATCCGCCATCCCCCGATGACGCGTCTCATACAAAACCGGCTGAGTACAGGACACTGGCGCAGACAAACAATCACCCAGCACAATCCGCGGCGGCTGAGCTACTGCGCCGCCATCATACATATTTTCAGCGCGTATCGCCCCATGAACAAAACCGCGATCACGAAAACCCATTAACAACTTGACCATCGGCTGCACCAAAGCCGACATAACATCTTCCGCCCTCCATCCTAAACCTGCTTTATCACCCGCTTTTAAAATGGGTTTACCCAAACTATCTTCATAGATAAAAACAAAATGTTCTTTTTTAGTGAGCGGCCAAAACACCACGCCACTCGCAAACAACGCAACCATCATCGGGTCATCAATACTTCTATATACATCCGTCATCGAACGGCGCGGCATAATATGGCGTTCACAAACAATAGCAACTAACGATTTACTGCCATCTTTCGATGAAGCTCGATAAGCCTTATTCACACCTGAGTTATATAAAGGCATCGGCGAGTCACAAAAAACATCAACCTTATTATCTAAGCGCGCTATAACACTGCCGCCCATATTATCTGATTTTTGGGATGACGACGCTGCAACCGCTGGATCACCCTCGATTTTTTCATTCTGATCACCTGATCGCGCATCGTTTTGATTATCGTCAGCGGACATGAACATAAACCTGTAACGGTTAAAAGCAGCCCCAAGAATTTGAAGCCGCAAAAGCTATTACAGTTTAATCGGCTTTAACAAAAAAGTAAATTGCGATCACAAAAGCGGAAATCTCCCCCACTTTATTCAACACCAATTAACGCCCCTCGAACGGATCGCGCATTAAAATTGTATCATCCCGCTCCGGGCTAGTGGACAACAACGTCACTGGCGCGCCGCACAACGCTTCTATTTGTTTCACATATTTAACCGCCGCCGCTGGCAAATCCGCCCAACTGCGTGCGCCTCGTGTGCTTTCGCTCCATCCATCCATCACTTCATAAATAGGGACAGCCGCCGCTTGCTTAACCTGACTAGCGGGGAGATAGTCAATCTTCTCCCCCTCAATCTCATAGCCTACGCAAATTTTCAGCTCCTTCAATCCATCAAGAACATCCAGCTTAGTCAACGCAATCCCGTGAATCCCGCCCAGTTTCACCGTCTGACGCACCAACGCCGCATCAAACCAGCCACAACGGCGTTTACGCCCCGTAGTCGTTCCAAACTCATGCCCGTTCTCACCCAAAAACTGACCAATCTCGTTATCTTGTTCCGTCGGAAATGGACCACTGCCCACGCGCGTGGTATAAGCCTTGGTAATTCCCAACACATATCCAATATCATCCGCGCCCATCCCTGAACCCGTAGCCGCCTGCGCCGCAGCCATATTCGATGAAGTCACATACGGATAAGTGCCATGATCCACATCAAGCATCATCCCTTGTGCGCCCTCAAATAAAATCCTTTTTCCCGCACGTTTGGCTTCATCCAGCACCCGCCACGTCACCGCTTTATAAGGTAGAATTTTATCGCGCACATCCATAAGCTGTCCAAATATTTCATCCGCGCTCACTTCATCCGCGCCAAGACCCCGCAACAACGCATTATGATGAAACATCATCCGCTCTAATTTTTCCTTCATCACTTCCGGATATTCCAAATCACATATACGAATAGCCCGCCGTGCGATTTTATCCTCATAAGCAGGGCCAATACCACGCTTAGTCGTTCCAATCGGCTTGCTCCCACGCGCCAGCTCGGCGGCGGCATCCAACGCACCATGCACCGGCAAAATCAACGGCGCACTTTCCGCAATCATCAATTTATCAGGATTAACCTCAACCCCCTGCGCCTGAACATTTTTGATCTCTTCCATCAACGCCCAAGGGTCAATCACCACACCATTGCCAATAATCGAAATTTTATTCTTGCGCACAATCCCACTCGGCAGCAAATGCAACTTATATGTCACCCCATCAATAACCAGCGTATGCCCCGCATTATGCCCGCCCTGAAAACGCACCACCACATCGGCGCGACTCGAAAGCCAATCCACAATCTTTCCCTTCCCCTCATCACCCCACTGGGAACCAATCACTGCAACATTAGGCATCTTTTCTACTTTCTCTAATCACGATGAATCCTTCGTTCTGATAGGATTGTATATCAGCCCAACTGGCTGCGGTGGAAATTCTTTTAATTTTTTCCCCACCTCTCTCTGGTAACCCCCGCCGCAGCGTATCCATATAAAACGTAAACCCCGCAGCGCTTTCCAATGAATTACCGATATCATACCGCCCGCCGCGCCCGATTTCCCCACGCACATTTTGCGCAAAAAACGTAAACGCCAGCGTCGTGTGATATTCAAACCCTTGCGTCTCCAGCGGATCAACCGTCAATGTCACGCCTTTTAAATCCAGCTGAGCAATCGCCGCATTCACTCCTTTAATCACCGCCTTAAGCCGCGAAATATGTTTTTGCGATTCATCCGATAAATCCATCTCCGCCAACGCATCAAACACCTTATCGCCCGCCCCCGATAACGAAAGCCGCAACGCATCAACATCACCCACTTGCGTTTTCGTTTTCACAAAAATCTCATCGGCAATCCGCGGCAAAGCAAAATCCAGCGTAATATTCTCTAATCCCAGCGCCGCCAAACTCATCAACGCAACGACACAAATCTCCACATCGCAATCAACATCATCCTGCCCGATCATCTCGCACCCGACCTGCGTGAACTGGCGCTGCGTCCGCGCTTGACTGGCGCGCGTGCGGATCACATCATTCGCATATGTAAGCCGGAGCGGACGCAGCTCATCCCCCATGCGGCTCGACGCAATACGCGCAATCTGCGCCGTAATATCGGAGCGCAACCCCAGCATCTTATGGCTGAGCGGATCCATCATCCGAAACGTATCATCCACCAACGCCGCCCCCGGCCCCGCCGCAAGCAAGCTCTGCTCAAACTCCGCCAAAGGCGGCTTAATGCGTCGATATCCAAATTGCGAAAACACCTGCATCAATGTCGCAATCGCGC
>JBBKXA010000173.1:0-4343 GCA_037969235.1 Bdellovibrionales bacterium
TTTATGTTTTAAAATTGTACGCACTCGACCATACCCATAATTGTAATATTGCTTGAACAATCCGCGCGCCGTGGTGCGAGGGTAATAAGTATGATGCGTCTTGTCCGTCAGCCAAATCTTATAACCAGCCTTGCGCAAGCGGGCATCTAGCTCGGCATCTTCATTGTGCGTGAAACTTTCGTCATAGCCTCCCACTGCGCGATAAGCCTCAAGCCTCATGAGGGCGTGATGCCCGTGATCAATCCATTCACCATCTGCCCCAACATTGCGATGGGCCGCCCCACCATTGCCAAGTTTAGAGTTTTGCGCAGCGGCGACAGCTTTTTGAAAGCCCTCAATGCCAATTGTTTCAACAGCTACAACCACAGAATCCGCATTTTTATGTTGTGCTTCTCTGATTAAAATTTGGCAAAAATTTTTCGGGTAATCGGCATGGGCATCCATCCTAATCAAAAATTCTGCATCATTGCCAAAGGTCGTTACGGCCAAATTCATGCCCGCGCTTTGGATGCGTTTTGGGTTGTGGAGATATTCAACATTGCTGAAATCTTCCGATAGTTTCTCTAGAATTTGCACTGTACCATCGGTGCTGCCGCCATCGGCAATAACGATGGTGGCATTGTCGAGGGAAATTTGATTCGCCATCTCCCGAACTAGATTATCAATGTGTTCTACCTCGTTTAAACAAGGGATAACAATTAATGTTTTACTCATGCTGCACGCCCCAAATTCTTCAACCAACAGACCAAATCTTTTGCATCATCTTGTGTGGCAAGCCATGTATCTCGAGAGATTGATGCGGATTTTTTTGCCAAACCTTGGTATTTTTCGCTCGTGAGATTTTTAAAAAACTCACCCAATGAATTTTCCAGCGGCGATCCTAAGGTCACGCCAGCATTTAAATTTTGTAAAAACTGTCCCGTTTCAACATCTGTGCGCGCAATCGGTACTGCACCATATAAGCCCCCTTCATAGATGCGATTGGGCAAAAGCCATGAGGAATTTAGTCCCTCTTCGAACATATCAATCGCCCATGTGCAATGGATGTCCTCGTAAATATTTTGTAAATCATCGGGGTTTATATAAGCGCCTGCAAATTCCAGATGCGGGGTATTGGCAACTATATTATCAAAATTTGGCAACACATCATAAGCTGGGCATCCACGAATAATGATTTCAACTTTGCCATCAAATGCGGTGGCCAAATCAGTTAAGAGTTTGAGACTTTTAGCGCAGCGAATGGCGCCAAACCAACCGATCCGCCACGGCGTATCAATTGAGCGGGTCTTCAAAGTAAATTCTTGATGGTTTGGGTTATAAACTTTGTTTTCGATTAGGCGGCTAGGCAACTTTACATGCGCACGCACTTCAAAATAATTCGTTATGAAAGCGGGGGAGCTGGTGATGAGCGCCGAAGCATGTTTAGCTAAACGCCCCTCAATGTTGCGCAAAATTTTACCAGCCGCGCCTTCATTCAACAGCAGACGGTGAATATCAAGGCATTCATAAATTAGCGTGGGCGGTTTTTTGCACAAATGCACGCCCCGTACGGCCAGTGCTAGCATTTCCAAATTACGCGCGATTACGAAATCGGCTGTGGTAAATAAATTTTTATGGCGATGGAGCAGTGCAACTTCTCGCATAACCGACCAAATGCGCTGAACAAACCCGCCATTGTAAGTGCGTCCCAAATTGATCACGGGGCTTGCTTGGGCATTATCAAGAGGCGTTTTATTACGGTGAAAGCCTGCAATGATTACATCCGCGCCGCCATCCTTTAACATCGCCACACGCTTTTTAACGGCGGCATCGTTTAGGTCATGAACCAGATATAATATTTGCGGGCGCGTGTTCATAATCTAGGGCTGTGATAGTTTGTTTGGCAACGGTGTGAACTTTACCCATTCGACTTCTGCCGTGACAGGAGCTTTGTATTTGAATTTGCCAAGCCAATCATCCGAAGATTTTGCGCCTGACCATAGGCTAAAAAGGATTTTTCCAGCGTTGCGTGGTATTTTAGCATTTTTAGGTGTTTCGGCTACGAATTTACCATCGACATACCAGCGTATTTTATCTGGTGTCCATTCGAATGCGTAATCATGAAAATCTTGCGTAGCATCAAAGCCAAGATCAATGATGATTGGCCCTTGGCTTTCACCATTGGTGTGATAATTCAATTCAACCTTATGCGGGTCTTTACCCAGAAACTCAAAGTCGATTTCATCATGTTCATCTACGCCATGGGGAGGGCCAGTATAGGTAAAAAAAGCGGAGTTTAGGCCTGGCCCAGCGGCGGTACGCATCCGCGCCTCATATCGACCAAATCCAAAGCGTTTCTTAGATTGGATTTCGCCGCATCCAATGGCGCGTTCTTTGCCGCCATTATCGGACAGGATAAGACGTATGTTTTTCTCATCCGTAGCGCGCACAGCATCTGAGCGCCATTCACATGATTGATGCTCACCATTTGCCCAGCCGTGAGAAACATACCACTGGCTTAAATCAAAATTGGGGAATTTGGCGAAAAAATGAATGTTTTCCGTGCGTGCAGAGGCACAAGTTGTCCATACCAGTGCGGTGAATATAAAAGCTAAGCACCAATATTTATTGTTTGCAGTCATGTTTAGGTCCTTGATTTTTAAATCAGTATTTTTAATAAGCGCCTTTGCGCAACAACACAACCGACACAGTTTTCAACATGATTATCATATCATTCCGTACCGTCCAGTTTTTCGCATACCAGCTATCCAGAGATACGCGCTCATCATAGCTGGTGTCATTGCGGCCGCTAATTTGCCAGAGACCAGTAATGCCTGGCTTGACGGATAGATAGAGTGGCAAGCTATCACCATAATAATGCTTTTCATCATCAACAATTGGGCGCGGCCCTACGAGGCTCATTTCTCCGCATAAAACATTATAAAGTTGTGGAATTTCATCCAAACTAGTTTTGCGTATGAAATGACCCGTTGCAGTAATGCGTGGATCGCACTTCAATTTAAAATCTTTTTCCCATTCGATACGCGCTTGCGGGTTTTTTTTGAGGTGGCTTTCGAGCATTTTATCGGCATTGGATACCATGCTTCGGAATTTCCAGCACTTAAAAGACTTGCCGTTTTTGCCAATGCGGGTGTGTCCGTAAAAAGCGGGCCCTCCGTCTTTACGAATGAGCAAATAAAGTATCACAAAGAATGGCGAAAGCACGACTATGCCAAGAACAGCGCCGACCTTATCAACAAATGCCTTAAGAAAATGTTGGATGTATAATGAGGTTGTATTTTTTGTCATGCGACCTTCGCAAAATCTTTCTCACGAACATTGACGAGAGCGCTGGATTGCTTTTGCTTCCATTGCCACGCTGTAGAAATAATTGTTTGTAAATCAGAATAGCGAGGGCTCCAACCCAAAATCTCGCGAGCCTTGGAAGCATCTGCAACCAAAATTGCAGGATCACCAGTACGACGTTCATGACTTTCTGCGGGGATATTACGCCCCGTTGCGCGGCGTGCAACATCAACAACGTTTTGAACGCTGTAACCAGAATTGGTACCAAGGTTAAGCGTCAGGCTGCCTTTTTTATCGAGTAGATGGCGGAGTGAGAGCATATGGGCTTCGGCGAGATCACTCACATGAACATAGTCGCGCATGGCTGTGCCATCTTCAGTTTGATAATCAGTTCCGAAAATTTTGATTGAGGGCATACTATCGTTTGCCACTTTCATCAATAAAGGGATTAAGTGTGTATCGACTTTATAAGCTGTTCCTGTATCAGCCTCAGGATCAGCGCCAGCAGCGTTGAAATAGCGCAATATAGCGAAATTCAAATCATACGCTTTTGAGAAATCACGGATCATGTTTTCCATCGCAAGTTTTGTCTGCCCATATGGATTGATCGGTTGTAGGGGCATATCTTCGGTGATGGGGCTAGCATCGGGCAGGCCGTAAACAGCGGCTGTGCTGGAAAAAACCAGGCTTTTGATATTGTGTGCGCATGCTTCTTCCAATAAGCACATGGATCCGTAAACGTTGTTATTGTAGTATTTCATCGGGTCGCTAACGGACTCACCAACTTGAATTAATGCTGCCAAATGAATGATTGATGACGGCTTATATTGCTTCATCACTTGTGCCAAACGCTCGCGATCACGAATATCACCAATTTCCAACGGTCCCCATTTTACAGCCTGCGCATTGCCAGAGCTTAAATTATCGTAGACGATGGGAAGAAAACCATTTTGCGCTAAGGTTTTGCATACATGCGAACCAATATAGCCAGCGCCACCTGTTACAAGAACAACTTTTTCTTTAGAGCCGTTTATATTTTGCGTATTCATATCCACACC
>JBBKXA010000174.1:0-4051 GCA_037969235.1 Bdellovibrionales bacterium
GGCATGGCACGCACCAATTCCTGGATGCTGAGCAGATCTTTGTCGCTCATGGCTTTTTTAGGTTTGGCTACTTTTACGCCAGTGGTTGCGAGGATGATGGCGCGTTCTGCGGCTTCGTCAGGGTATTCGACGTTGATTTGGAGTAGAAAACGGTCAAGTTGTGCTTCGGGCAGCGGGTATGTGCCTTCCTGTTCGATCGGGTTTTGGGTGGCGAGGACATGGAATGGTGTGGGCAATTTGTGGATTTGTCCGTTGACGCTGATGGTGTATTCCTGCATGGCTTGGAGTAAGGCGCTTTGGGTGCGCGGGCTGGCGCGGTTGATTTCGTCTGCCATGAGCAGCTGCGTGAAGACTGGGCCTTTGATGAAGCGGAAGTTGCGTTTGCCTTTGGAGTCTTCTTCGAGTACTTCGGAGCCGATAATGTCGGCGGGCATAAGGTCGGGGGTGCATTGGATGCGGTTGCCGTTTAAGCCCATGACGTGCGCTATGGTTTCTACGAGCAGTGTTTTGGCCAAGCCAGGTACGCCGATAAGCAAAACATGGCCACCGCTGGCGAGGGTTAGGAGTGTTTGGTCTACAACGCTGGTTTGGCCAATGATGATTTTTTCAATTTCGGCTTTTGCGTTTATGATTTTGGCATGGGCTTCGTCGAAGGCATCGTCTATTTTTGATGTGGTTTTAAGTGCGGTTTTTGCGGCGGTTTTGGTCACGGGGTGAATCCTTTGGTTTTTAGTGTAATGATGTATATTAAGGTAGTTCAAAAGTTTTTAAAGACATGAGTTGAGGTTATGAACGAAGAAAGTGATAAAAATGCAGATTTTCGTATTGATGCGAATGGGCAGTGGTATCACGATGGCGCGTTGATTAAGCGCGCGCGGCTTGCCAAGCTGTTTGCTGATCGGGCGTTGAAAATTGATGAGGATGGGCGGTATTGGCTCTCTACGCCGTTTGAGAAATACTCAGTAGTTGTTGAGGATGTGCCGTTTATTGTGGTGGAATATATGTTGGATGATGGTGTGGTGCATTTGCGTACCAATATGGATGAGATTGTGGTTTTATCGAAGGGGAGTGTTTGGGAATTGCGTGATGGTGTGCCTTATGTTGAAGTGCGCGACGGGTTGTTTGCGAAAGTGGCGCGGAATGTTTTTTATCAAATGGTAGAAGAGTTTGGGCAATTTTTTGAAAGTGATGGGCGCAAATTTGCGTTGGGTTAGATGATGGATGTTGCGCGAATAATAAAACCGCAAGAATGGATGATGGCGCAAGAAATTCGCACTGTCATGGCCGCGTTGGGTGAGGGTAAAGCGCTGTTTGTTGGTGGATGTGTGCGCAATTGTATTCTTGACGCAGTAGTGGAAGATGTTGATATTGCAACGTCATTATTACCAGATGATGTTATGCGCGTTTTGAATGTGGCGGGCGTAAAGGTTATACCAACGGGGATTGAGCACGGTACGGTTACTGCAGTCTTAAACGCGAAAAAATATGAAATTACAACGTTGCGTATTGATAATAAAACGGATGGTCGGCACGCGGAAGTCTCCTTTTCGAAAGATTGGATTGCCGATGCCAAACGGCGGGATTTTACGATGAACACGTTACTGATGAATATGGTGGGGCAGGTGTTTGATCCGCTGGGTTGTGGTTTACGTGATTTGGAGGCGGGGCGTGTGGAATTTGTCGGTAATCCTGTAACGCGCTTAGAAGAAGATTATCTTCGTATTTTACGGTTTTTTCGTTTTCATGCGCTGTATGGACGTGGGGATATGAGTGCGGATGCTTTGGCGGCGTGCCGTGCGGCGGCGCAAAATATCGATAAGCTTTCGCGGGAGCGGGTGACGCAGGAATTTTTCAAAATTTTATCGGTGGATACGCCTTCGGCTGTTTTGAAAATTATGTTTGATAACAATATCCTGCGTGATCTTCTTGATTGTAATTTGGATGTGTTAGAGCATGTTTGCAAGTTTCAATGCGATTATAATCTAAGGTTTCTTGCTTCGCGATTATTTACGTTGTGTGGATTTGATTTAAAAAAGATGAATAATCTCAAATCGTTATTGCTTGTTCCTAAGGTTTTTATTCGTGATATTCAAGCGTTAGACGGGGTTTTAGAGTTGCCTGATTTATCGGATGATAAGGCGGTTAAGGTCGCAGTCTATAAATTCGGGCGCGTGGCAGTGGCGCAGGCTTTGATGATAGAATTGGCGACAGACAGGGTGACGAATGCGGCGGTGTTCAAAGCGTTAAAGATTGTACAAAAATGGGATATTCCGCAATTTCCGATATCGGGGAATGATTTGATTGCGCAAGGTTATGAAGCGGGGCCAGCATTGGGCGCGGCGCTTGAGCGGTTGGAAGATGAATGGATTGCGCGCGGATTTAAAGATTAAGCGCAGGCCATTTCTTGGCGTGCTGGTTCGCGCGTTGTCAGCCAATCATTGTTTGGAGAGTTTATCATTTGATAACGTTCGGCCACTTCATTGGCGCGCTGAGCATATAAATTTTCAGGGCGTTCGTTTTCAGGGTGGATGCAGGCGATTCCGATAAAGACATCTTCGATTTCAACGTCCATAATGATGCGGTTAGATCGCATGACAATTTCGGCATTTTTGGGGTCGAAAGTTTCGTCTTCTTCGATTAAGCCGATATGTACACGAGTGGAAGACGCCTGGTCGAAAACGATAGCGCTGCGCTGTTGTCCGTCGATGATCACCAATGCACATAAGGCCGCGATAGGTGTTTTTCGCTCTTGCTGCAAAATTTGGAGGAAGTGGTAAGCGGGTTCTTGTAACGATTTTTCTGTTGATTTTTGATTCGCGTTAAATGCAAGTCCAGCGTTATGCTTTAAAGATGTTTCTGTCATGTTAACCCTGTTATTTTATTTTTTTTATTATTATGTAGATATGTTGTTATTAAATGTCGTCTGGTGTCAAGTGTTTATAACTTTCGGCAATCATTCGTGATACTTGCGCAATGTTGTTAATTTGTGGCGATATGGTGTTTAGTGCATCCGTAATGATATGCCCGTCTTTTTCAATGTCTGATGGGGCAATGGAATCTATTGATCGGGTGGTAGTGAATAACACATTATTGCAAATATATTCAACATAGACATGGTCGTGGTTGGCGGCATGTGTTGCTCGGCCTGTAAAAACTTGATTGTTTTCGATGAAAATTACTGGAGTTTCTTTAAGTAATACAATGAAGTGCGTAGCAGGCCATGTGAAGTCATGTATGAATTGCTCTTTATCTTGCGTTGCTAGCCATTGGTCTGTGCCATAACCCATGTTAGTGTTTCCTTAGTTTTCTCGATTTTCCTTGACGGTAGTTATATCGGCTATTTAATATATGTCAACTTAAAGGGTGAGGTAAAATGGCAAGTTATATTTTTGGTGATGTGGCGAAAGCTTTTGGTGTGGCGCATCGTAAGGCGGCGAACAGCGACGATGAAATGCCTTATTTTGATCCTGAAGGGCGTGTGCATGGCATTAAAGCCATTAAGAATGACGAGCAAGATGTTGATCCAGGTGAGGATCCAGACGTGTCCTAAGGCCATTTAACTTCGGGGGGCATAGACATGAGGATGGCTTCGGTGTTGCCGCCAGTTTTTAGGCCGAATTGCGTGCCGCGGTCATAGAGTAGATTATATTCCACGTAGCGCCCACGGCGGATAAGTTGATGTTCGCGTTCTTCTGCGCTCCAAGTTTTATTCATATGGGCGCGAACAATTTTCGGGTAGATGTTGAGGAAAGTTTGCCCGACATCGCGGGTGTAGGCGAAGTCTTTTTCCCAATCAGCTTCGAGATAATCATAAAAAATTCCGCCTACGCCGCGTGTTTCATTGCGGTGAGGGAGGAAAAAATATCGGTCGCACCATGCGCTGTGGTCGGCGTAATATTCGGAGTTGTGGCGGTCGCAACAGGATTTGAGCGCGGCGTGGAAAGTTTTGGTGTCTGGTGCGTGTGGCGTGATGGGCGTTAAATCCGCGCCGCCGCCGAACCAGCATTTTGATGTGGCGATCATGCGGGTGTTCATATGCACAGCGGGGACG
>JBBKXA010000175.1:0-3640 GCA_037969235.1 Bdellovibrionales bacterium
GCTCTAATTGTTTTTCTGCCTCAGTTTTTACTTCTTGCTTTAATTTTGATTTGAGACTGTCCTTTTTGGCATCACTTACCAACTTTTCACTTTCAAAAGAAAGCATGTGTGTTGCGTGACGCTTTGCTGCCAAAGCCACTAAGCGGTCAATTGGCTTAAATGCAGCGCTAATTGCAGGAGACTTTTTGGAAGAAGGAGGGGAAACAGCTATTCCCCAAAGGTTGGGGCATACAAGCCAATCATCATACTTCTTAGGTTTAATTCCACATCCTGCACCGATAACAGAACCAAGGGCAGTCACCGCGGCGGCGGCCACAAAATCAGGAGCGCATGACATACGGTTTGCTGTGTCCATAACCCAATCTCTTAATATGGGCGGCAGCAATTTTTCTGCATCAAAAGATTCAACAGGCAGAAATTCAGGGCTTATTTCTTCTGGATCAGGCCAATGTTCTTCGTTCCCCGCATTATCAATGACGTCTTTAACAGCCTCAAGCCCACATTTTTGATGCAGATCATTAAAATCTGTACCTGTTGATTTCCCTTTAAATTTAGGGATAGCTAAACCAGCATCAATCAGCGCTGCTGCGTCTTTTGCTTTTTTAAGGCCAATGTTTTCAGGGTGGTGAACATCATTATCGGCACAAACAATGATTTTAGCATCTGGATATTTTTCTCGCATAACCACTGCTACATTTTTTAAATTACCACTGTTAAATCCGATTATTACATCATGCCCTGTCGCCTCGTGTATTGACGCACCTGTTGCATAGCCCTCACAAATACAGAGCGTGCCCGTAACATTACCTATAGGGAAATAACAGCCCTTCACACGCCCATCTGTCATGAAACGCTTATTACCATTAGGATTAATGTGTTGAAGTGATGCAATTTGATTATCTTCTGAAATCAGCGGAATAACAAAAGCTCCATCGTGAGAAATTTTAGTTCCCGCGTGAGCTTTAACACCCTTTCTTTCTAAATAAGTATGGTGCTGCGCATCTGGCAGCCCAGAATGTATGATTTTTGCTTCTTTTGCTGCCGCAGCGTACTTACGCTGTTTTTCCTGTTCGCGGAGTTGCGTAGCCTCTTTAAGCTTTGCATCAATGGCATTTTTTTCAGCAACGCTCAAAGATTGTCCAACCTTGGAATGCCAACGATGTTTAAGATCATCTTTCCAGCTTCCGAAACATCCATGGGCAAATTCACCGTCAACATTCAAGACATACCAGCCATTGAGAGTGCCTTGTTTATCTCCTTTAATATAGAAACGGTGTATTTCGCCATCAGCAATTATCGGCTCTTGAGGATAAAACCCAGTTTTATGCAGCGCATCCGCAAACTGTCCTAAAAAGTCATTGTTTTGGGGCTGGGGAGGTGGGGGAATAGCAACCATTACTTACTCCCCTGATTTTCGATCCACTCATTGAAAAATCCATCTTCATCAATCAGGATTTTTCGCCCAACAGTACGAACATACTTATTAAGGCCATTGGTTTCCCGATGAAAGAGGTGAAATCTCATCGAGCTTTCGCTAAATGCGGGATGACGTTCTGAAAATTGTTTTACAGTTAATAGGTTCTGCATTGGTCTTCTCCTTTTAATAATCAGCATCATTGCTGAACAAGGAGGATTGTGAACTAGAAAGCTAAACAGCTCGACCTAACTATAGTTCACTTTATTTTAGGGAGGCTATTTTTCAATATAATGTTTATGTTTTTCGTAAGCTGCTTTAATTGTACCAAACTTGCTTTTCTCACTACTTTCTTCAATATCTACTTCAATGGCTATGTCTTGCATTGCAATGAGATCAGGAAGTTCTTTTTTTCGTTCTTCTCCATTTTCATCATAATATTTGTGCTTATGAACCCTAATGGCATAGGCAAAGTTTTTTTCTGCAATTTTTCTGCACGGCCTTCTCTGACTTCCCTTTAATTTTAGATAAAAAGCATGTGGCAAATTTTCATTATCTGAATCCTCTAATTCTTTTAGACCTTCAATCAAGTACTGCCTTAGCGACTCAGGAACGTCTGGAATTTCTTCGAGTAACTTGGCAGCAAAACCCAAAGCCGCAAGTGCATCATCTTTATATCCGTTTTTGGCCATCATTATTCGATCTTCAAAAATTGAAAGCAGAAAATTATCCATCACCAAAAATCTTTTCATTCATACTGGTTACTACAGAGCTCGTGTGCGCCTCGGAGAGATGCGCATACCGCTTCACCATTTGAAGCGTTTTATGCCCCAACACATCGGCGATTTCAGCAGAGCTTGCTCCGTTCATAGCAAGATATGACGCTGCCGAATGTCTTAAATCATGAAAACGACAATTTTCAATACCCGCCATATCTAGCGCAGCTCCCCAGCTCTTTTTTATATCAAAGGGGGAGCTTCCTGTTTTGGATGGAAAAAGCATATCTGTATCTATGCGGCGAATTTTCTCATGCTCAATAATAAGTTGCCGTGCATAACCTGCTAAAGGGATAGCCCTGCGTTCGCCATTCTTAGTTTCATGTAATATTATTTTTGTTCTGTCTTTAGAAATATCCTTCCAGCACAAATTCATTATTTCCCCTTTACGTGCCCCTGTGCTTAAAGCCAAAACAACAATTAAATGCAAGTGCGGATAAGATGTGCTTTTACTGCTTTCAAGCAAAGCTGCTCTTTCTTCATCGCTTAAGCAACGGACACGCCCCCTCGGTTCTTTAAGCTTAGATACTTTGCGCATAGGGCTATCCTCCATCCATCCCCACTCTTTCACGGCAATAGTGCACGCATGGCTGAGGGCTGATAGGTAGCGATTAACCGTCGCGGGAGTTCTTTGCCCCCTATTGGTCATGCCGCTTGCAAGAGCCTCGCGTTTTTCAACAATCGCTGCCGCCGTTAAATCAGATAACAACACATGCCCCAGTTCACTTTTCCAGTATTCGAGCTGTTGCTGATAATCACGCGCTGCGCTCTTGCCTTTACGAGGAATAACTTGCTTTGTGTAGCGATCAGCAAGCTCTGCAAATGTATGCTTTTTGGCTTCTGCGTGTTTGAAGTGACGGCCTTCTCTAATACTGGCCTCTGTATGCACCGCCCATTTTTTTGCATCGGTTAAACGTTTAAAAGTTGCGGATTGGGTTGGGTAACCTTTAAGACGCACTTTCACCCTATATGAAGTATCACCTCCACCGTCTTGTCGCTTTTCTATACTCGCCATATTTGCTCCCTTATTACGAATTACAAAAGACTATAATGAACGACAATAAATAGCAACAACTGATATGCAATCAGTAGGAATAACTCATTTTTACAAGTTAAAACAATTAACTAACAATAAGCCTTTTGCACAAGGGGCACTCACGGGACATAAACATGTAAATAACGGGTATAGCGCATGCAATAAAACATGACGAACTTAAGGCTCTTTAGCACTTTATAAAACTGGAAAATTGAGATGTATCTTGAAAATGGTGTTGTGATTTGTTGAGTTTTAGTGCCCCACCAGTGTCCCGCGAAAGCTTGAAATTAGGGGAAAGTGGTGATCGCTGAGGGATTTGAACCCTCGACCTACTGATTAAAAGTCAGTTGCTCTACCAGCTGAGCTAAGCGATCATTACTAAAAAAGCGAGAAGCTAAAGAAATAATACTGGGG
>JBBKXA010000176.1:0-9682 GCA_037969235.1 Bdellovibrionales bacterium
CTTCAATCCGATCGAACCATCATTCGGAACACTCAAACGTAAAAGAGAATTTGCCCCACCTGACACACCAATAATTGAAATCATTAAATCATCCGAATGTTATTTGGAATGACTATATCATGCTGACGCATTTACAAACCAATTTATCCATTGATAAGTTGGGTAACTGAACATATGACGTGCCAATAAAACAGGGCATTACGTGATAATTTAGTAAAATATAGTTTACTTCAGCCTTGAAAAATTCATCAAAGTAAGTTATATTTTACTTTATAGCCCATGGATGGGTTTTTAGTTAAAAGGATTTAACCGTGGCAAATTTATTATGGGGCAAGGTCTACTATAAAGACACCTTCGCAGGAACCTTGCGCGAGGAGCCAGGAGGCCGTGTTACTTTCACGTACGATAGCAGCTATATCGAGGGCGGTCATCCGGCTATTGCTTACACATTGCCTGTTCGGGCTGAGTCTCATATCAGTAATAACGGTCTGCCCCCGTTCTTTGACAATCTGGTTTCAGAGGGCTGGTTGGAGCAGGCACAAAGTCGTCTGCTGGGGCGGCGCGAGGTCACGCGGTTTGAATTGCTATTGGCCTTTGGTTTTGATCTTGCGGGCGCCGTTTCGATCATTGATCCGGAGCCGTCCGATTTGAGCGAGGCGATGCTCGATATGGATGACCCAAAAGAAATGGCCGTCCTGACCAGCCGCGCATCGCTCTCCGGCGTTCAGCCCAAACTCGCCGTTGTTCAGGAGGGCGGTATTTACCGCCCGGCACGCATTAATGAGCTAAGCACGCATATCGCCAAATTTCCCTCACCCGGTCATCCGGATTTGACGCTCAATGAATATTTGACCACGCAGGCCTTCAAGGCGTTATTGCCGGATGATGAGATCGTTGATCTAGGTATTGAAGACGTCAAAGGTTTGAATGAACCCGCATTGCTCATTAGGAGGTTTGATCGTAGTAAAGAGGGGCGTATTCATTTTGAGGAATTCAATCAGCTGCTAGGGCGATCCTCCCGCACCAAGTATGATGGAGCGCATAAGGACATGGCTGATTTTATTTTAGGGACAGATGGGTGCTTGCCAACGCAAGCCTATCTGCTCTACCGCAGGATACTGACCGGACTACTTTTGGGTAACACCGACATGCATCTCAAGAATTTTGCGATGTTTCATTCGCAAGGTGGTTTACGTCTGACCCCGTCTTACGACCAGGTTGCTGCCTCGCTTTATAACTATAAGACGCTGGCATTGAAGATTGCCGGATCCAAGGATCACCCGATTGGCGATCTCAAAGCCCGCCATCTCACGCTGCTGGGTGAAGAGTTTGGTTTATCTCCAGCCGCCATCAACATGGCTGCGCAGGGGCTGGAGAAAAATATCGAAGCTGCCAAGGACGCACTTCAAGAAGCGCCTCATGGAGATGCCGATTTCAAAGACAATCTGATTAAACTGATAGGAAAACGATGGAACGGAACATTCGCCTTAATTGGCAAAGCTTTGTCGAAGAAGCAGTAAAGCGCCGTAAAAAGCAAAAGCTCACGCAGGAGCAACTCTCCGTTCTGGCGGGGGTCAGCAAGCCCACGCTTAACAGCTTCGAACAAGGCAAGACGACCATCAAGCTCGATAGCGCCCTCAAGATTTTGAAGGTGCTAGGACTAGCATAGTTCAATTGCCAAAACGGGATTTGAACCGGGGCATCAAAGCGTCTTCTATCTTTAATCGATTGATTTCAAATCAAAAAGATTCAAACCCGCGAACGTCTAAAAGTTTAGTTAAAAGTTTGACTGCACACAATTTTTACATAAGAACAAAAATATTTACAAATTGTGTTTCAAACACCTAAAAGAAAGTAATTACGCCATCAAGATTAATTTTAAAATTAATGCTCATTTACGTATTTTTTAACGAACTGTTCTAATTCTGCCTCATCACATTCAAAGCCCATGCTTTCGGCTTGTTTGATTACATCCTCACCAGACATATTTTGCTCACAGCCTAAATGCATCATCACAAAAGCCCCAGAACGTTTGCCAGATTTACAATGCACGACAACAGGCTTTGGCAGGCTTTCTAATTCTTTACGGAATTGGTCAACTAGAGTGTCTGACATGTTTTCCTTAGAAACCCCAATATGGCTGTATTTCAGATTATTGTCATTCGCTAATTTTTCTTCTTTTTCCGATCCCACATTTTGTTCCTCATCAGAAGTTTGTAGGTTTATAACAGATTTAAATCCTTTTTCTGCAAAGGTTTTAAAGCTGCTTTCATCTGGGTCAAAAGCGGCAACAGAAATTTCATCATTAATTTTTTTAATATCAGTGCTCATTGTATTAGTCTCCTTTGGTTGTTGAATTGGAAATCCTGCGTTTTTCCACGCTTTAAAACTTCCTGGTATATTATGGACGTTCGTAAATCCATTTTTTTGCAAAAGGCTTGAAGCTATGCTCGCTCTGTACCCACTTGCGCAATAAGTCGCTATTGGATCGTTTTTATTAAGGTCTGAAAGATTTTGTTGAAGGTGCCCTAAAAAACTGTGCGTAGCGCCTTTAATATGCCCGCTTCCCCATTCTTCTTCTTTGCGCACATCAAGCGGTAAATATTGCTCTTTGTTTTTATACAGTTCATGAACGGAGAGTTGCGGAAGTTGTCTTAATTCCTTGCCCGCCTCTTGCCAGCTTTGCATTCCCCCTGCGAGATAACCTTTGATATTCGTATGACATGTGCGCCAAAGTAAATTTACAACAAAATTTATATCTT
This sequence comes from Bdellovibrionales bacterium, assembly GCA_037969235.1. GTDB lineage: Bacteria > Pseudomonadota > Alphaproteobacteria > Micavibrionales > Micavibrionaceae > TMED27. Next base: position 2,763 of record JBBKXA010000176.1, read on the forward strand.
CGTCATTAGGCAATACGAGGAAAATAGGCGCATTCGTATCAATCAACCATCCCGCCCATACTGATAATATTGGTCGCTGACCGATATTAATTGCGCCGTTAATATGCCCGCTCCCAAACGCCAGCATATCTCTAGTATCAACTATAACTGCATCTTTTAAGCTTATTTTATTCCCAAATTCTTCAACACTGAGCGCGCGCACATGCGGCGTATGCCCAAATATTTCAGGACCTTTAGCATTCAGTTTTTTCATTTTAGGGTAATGCGTAGGAACAGGCGGTGCATTATTTTGCACTTCTTTTTTGAAGTCTTCGTAAGTCTCAATTTGCATGTAAGGATTATATTTTTTCTCATAGCCTATTGTGCTGCTCATTCTATCGCCTATGTCCGGACCACATGCGGAACCCGCCGCATGGCAGGGGTAAATGATAACATTATCACCAAGCTGACAGAAAAATTCGCGCATGGTTTTATACAGAGCCTGAGTTAACTCTTCGGTTTTTTCATCGCCCAATAAATCAGGCCTACCCATAGAATCCACAAATAATGAATCGCCTGTTAAAACGCCCCAAGGCTCACCAGATTTTGAAGTGTCAGATAATAAATATGATAGATGTTCTGGCGTGTGCCCCGGTGTGTGTTTAGCGGTTAATTTCACTTCACCAAAGGTAAATTCATCACCATCTTGAATAGGTTCATGCTCGAAATCATATTTAGCATCGCCCTCAACACTTACAAATAATTTTGCACTACCTTTGCAACGAGAAACCAATTCCCTTGATCCGCTCATAAAATCGGCGTGAATATGGGTTTCAAAAATATGAGTGATTGTGGCGCCGTAACGACGGGCTTTTTCTAAATAAATATCTGCATCAGGGCGGGGATCAACGACAGCCGCACAACCGGCACCATCATCACATATAAAATATGAAACCTGCGCTATTCCATCTGTAAGTATCGGTTCGAAACGTAAGGTCATCTTGATAATTCCTATTATATCATTATCAAAGTAGCCAACACATGGAGATACATAAAGTTCCTTGATTTTAACGACTTACTTTTCTTTCCTATATGGAATTTTTTTAGGATTATATAGATGATAAATAAGATGTTAATTTCGCGTTTTAATAGCGTTTTTTGCGTCTATGCGACCTTCAGGTTTTAGTAGGGCAAGTTATGCGTATAGTGCGCAATATCAATGCGTTAGCTATGTAACTGATTTTACTTAATATTTCGTCACAGATACTTTTTTTAGTTCAGGGTTCGAGCACACAACCAATTTTTTCCTTTATATTTCAATGACTTAACAGTCATTTCGATGCGATGCAGATCGATACCCTGCATCGGATTTGGAAGCAATCCGGAAGCAAATTCCTGACAACCCCTTCGAAAACAAGCGAAAATTGACTTAGGAATAATACCCTATTGCCGCTTTATAAATAATTCACGCAAGCAAAATCAATGAGTTAGATGCCGGAAATGTGCGACCTTCAGGTTTTTAGGCATGTTTTCCTTCATTAAAAATATGCTTTAAATCGTAGGATTCCTACGGTTACAGGCAAAAAATTAAAGTGGTCACCTTTTCTTGTTTCATCTTTAGATTATTTTATATCTTCACGTTTTTCTAATATTATAGAATAATTAATATTATTATCAATAATTTAAAAAATTGACAAAGCCTAAAACATGTCGTATATTTGTAGATATAAATTGTCGTATTTTTGTAGGATTGAACATGACTGGAAAGCGTTTAAAAACATTGGAAGATAGGGTGTCTTACCGCATTGCCCGCAGTAAGCAGAGTGTTTTCGTGCGTGAGGATTTTGGTGGATTGGGAGGCTATGACCAGATTGGCCGCGCATTGCGTCAGCTGGCTGAAAATGAAAAGCTCATCAAAATCGGTTACGGCCTGTATGCCAAGGCCAAGAAATCTTCACTCAGTGGTAAAACCGTCCCTGTAAAACCTCTGCCGGATCTGGCCAAAGAGGCGATAGAGCGTTTAGGGCTGGAAGCGCGCCCTTCGCAGCTGGAGCGGGATTACAACGCCGGGCGCACGACACAGGTCCCCACAGGCCGCCTGATTGCCGTTAAAGGCCGCATCAGCCGAAGAATCGGCTATAATGGCGCCTATGTCAGTTATGAACGTGCAGCCGCCAGATAAATCCATATTTGAAGATGTTTCTCTTGAAACAGGTGTAGCTGCGCCTTTTGTTGAAAAGGACTGGTTCGTAACGCAGGTTATTTCGATCCTGTCCGACATCAAACGCAGCGGTTATGAAATTGTTTTTTCCGGTGGCACAGCCTTGTCGAAAGCACATGGGCTGCTCCAGCGTTTTTCTGAGGATATAGATTTTAGAATTTTAACGGACAATACGAGCCGAAAAGCTTTGTCCGCCTATAAGAATATCGTCGTTGAAAGATTGCAGGAATGCGGCTTCAGCATAGAAGATCACCAGATCAAAACCAGGGACGGCAATAAATATTTCTCGATTGATCTGGATTACGAAACCCGCTTTGAACGATCAGACGCCTTGCGTCCGCATGTACAGATTGAATTGACGGCGAGGAATATTCAGCTTCCAGCCATTTATTTGCCTGTCTATTCTTTTGTTAGCAAATTGAGCGGGCAAGAGCCAGAGATCAGTAATATTGGCTGTATAGATCCTGTTGAAAGCGCGGCTGATAAGTTAAGCGCTCTGGCCTGGCGCATTCCTGACAGAGTGAGGGGTGACGAGTATGACGATCCGGCGGTCGTACGGCACCTTCATGACCTGGCTGTTTTAAAAGCTGTAGCCTAGAAAAGCGATATATTCCCCGAACTGGTCTTATCATCCATGAGCCATGATGACAGGCGCTCCAAAAACAATCCTGATTTTGCCGGGCTTGCTGTTGCTGCAAAATTCAAGCAGATGTTTGATGTGCTGGAAAAAGATGACGAATATCAGCGGGAATATGAGCAATTCGTTAAAGGCGTATCTTACGCGCCAGAAGAGAACATTCCCAGCTACGAACAAGCGCTTGATGCCGTCAGAGCATTGGCTGACGCTGTGACAACCTGACTAATATTTACAAAGATAGTTTAAATTTGTCGCCGTAACGGTACTATTAGTACCGCTGCGGTCACAAAAATAAACCAAAATGGCGTCAGCTTCTCTCGAAATCGATAATCTCATCCAGCGCAGACATTACCGCCCGTTCAATCTCCAAGGCGATAAGGTTATTGTCGGGATTATCCTCGTGCTTGTGCGCCCGATTTAGACCATAAGCTATGCCTTCTTCGACGGCGCGCTGGATAATCCAATAGGTTTTGAACCGGATATGCTTTGTTTTCGGATTGTCGTTCTCGTTCATTTTACTTCCACCGACTTGCCATAAGGATCGAAACCTTCGCATAGTTCGTGTCTGAAGGCGTAACCGCGCGGGTTTGAAATGATCCGGGTTTTGCCAAAGGTCTGATCATTGGGCTGGTGCGTGTGGCCGTAAACCCAGAGATCGGGCTGACACTGATCAATAATTTTGATCATATCCCGGGATGTGTATGCGGGTTCAATCTCCCTCATCCCGTGACGGTTTAATCCCGTCGGCCCTGGTATCGGCGCATGATGCGATAAAACAACCCGTGGCCCCGATAGATCAGTCTCAAACCATTTAATCAGATTTTCAACATAGCGTTCATGGAATTTGAGCGTATCTTCCGGCGTCAGCTTTTGTGTTTTATCGGTACGGATGACCCAGTAATCATTCATGTACTCCTGCGCATAGCGCATAGCCTGATAATTGCCACCCTCAAAATCCGTCCACATCGTGCCGCCATAAAAATGAACACCGTCAATTTCGATGGCGCTGTTCTTCAGATAATGGACATTCGGCAGTTTTCAGCTGATCCATTCCAGCGCCACTCTTTCGGCCACGTCCATATTGGTGTTGTAATATTCGTGATTGCCGGAAATGTAGATCACCGGCTTATTCCAGAATTTCAGCAGAAATTTAAGCGGGTTATAATGTTTAAAGCTGACAATATCCCCGGCCAGCAACATGACATCGCCTTCAATATCAGTCGGTGGATGCCAGTTGTGCCCGAATTCCAGATGCACATCGCTGTAAGTGATTATTTTCATGGGATCCCTTTCGTTTGAAGCGTTTTCGGTGATGAACGCTTCATTCGCAGGGACAGTCAAGTAAAGGGAGGGACAGCGTTATGAAAGTCGTGTACGGCTAAGATTATTCGTAAAAAATTTTAGGCGTCAAAGGAATTGATGACAAACAATTCGCCATCTTTTCCTGCTGCATCAGTAATGATCCAGCGTACTTTATAGTATTTTTGTCCGGATTGAATTACATCTGCGAATTCTACTTTGGCAGTTACCCTGCTTATTTGGGAGGCCGGGGTAATATTTGCATTAATGATTAACGGACAATCTTCAACAACAGATGCGTATAAAGAGATAAACTTCGACCAGTCACTAGATGAATAATCGGAGAGAGTGACGGAATGCGCTTGCAAAAATTCCTTAATGTCTTTTATCAGGTCACTGAATTTAGAAATATTTTGAATAGCCATCGGAAGATTAGGCTGTGTATCAATTAAGCTAGCGTGACCTTCATTAAAATGGGCTAAAACGCTCTGTGCAGTTCGCCTCTGTAATTTTGAGTGTAGAGCCCAGTCACAGTAGAATTTAAGTAAATCAAACTCAGAATTTGGCTCTTCCTGCTCCAATATTTTTCTGATGCAGGTCAGCAAATAAACAACGTGACACTCCATGGTGATGCCATCGTTAATTAAGCTCTGCATTTTTGTGCAAATGCTGGGTATCAAATCTACGACTCCAAAAAATTATTCTCAATTATAACAAAGAGATCAGTAAGAGCACAATGGGACTATACTTTTAGACAGTACATATAATCTCTTAAGGCATAAAGTGCACGATCCTGCCGCTTATAAGCTATAAGAAGCAATATACTGCATCTTAAATAACAGTTCGAAAGGTCATAGAAACGCGCCGTCCGCGCTCAATTTTAAAGCCATCGACCACATCTGATTTTCGCGCCGGGATGGCGTGTGTCCACTCATACCGTGCCGGGCCGGAAAGGATAATCAGGCTGCGCGGCTCCAGATAGAGGTCACGCTTTTCCTGCCCGTTTGTGAACAGCATGGTCGCCCCGGAGCCAAGGCTTAAGGATGCGATGGTATCACTGAAACACGGCACACAATCCACATGCGCGGAAATGCCCTGTCCGGGCATGTATTCGTTCACAATAACTTGATTTGGGGCCTGATCAGGTTTGAAGGGAAGTTTTCGTGTGATGGGCATGAGCCAATCCGGCAGGGAGCCGAGATAAGAGTCAGCCGTCACCGCACGCGCTTTGTAATCATATTTGTAACCGTAATGCTGTACTCGGCGTTTGAGATCGTTGAGCCAGGGTTGCTGATCTAAAACTTCAATCAGTGCCCGTTCTTCGTCTGCTGTGATAAAATCCGGCAGATACTGAAGGCCAAGAATATCTGGCAAAGCTGGCGGAAGGATATCGAATAGTAGACCCGTCATAAATGCACGATCTCTACAGGCTGTTTCCACTCGCGTTGGAGATATTCAGCCAGCAAACGGCGGTGGCATTGATGCTCTGTTTTGCAGGCACACAGGAAACATGATTGATCTACTTCCTCGGGTGAAAGAACATTGGCAATATTTCGGTGATTAATGAGATTAATGTACTGAACCTCGTATTCGTCCCAGCTTATCTGGTTATTTTTGAATGGCTTTAGAATGTCATCCGAAGGTGCCAGTTCTTGGCGGTATTCGTAATTAATGCCACTGATTTCTTTCAAAAAATATGGCAGATCTTTTTTCTTCGCAAACCCGGCCAGCTGCGAACTCGCCCATAAGCGTGTGTCAATAACCTTTCTGACGCCCACGCCACGTAGCCGCTCAAAGAAATCCTCTGCGCTGGAGCCTGTAAAACCGATGGTGAATATCTTGATTGTATTACTCATCATAGAAAAATACGCCGTTACACATTAAATAACAATTGCTGTCTTTATAAACGTAAGGTTTGGCCAGCCCAACGCGAACATGCGCCTTCTTATCGCTGTTTTCCATGTCTGCTTTAAATTCTTCAAATTCTTACGTATCCATAGCATCCAGAACGTCACGGAGATATTTGCATGTAACGCGTACATCATATTCCATTTTGTCGTTATCCAGCAGGTTAACGCGCAATTTGCCGTTCTTTTTGAAAAATCTGACATTTTTGGCGGGAAGAATAACGCTGCCCAGCGATGGACATTCTGTTTTGAACGGAACATATGATTGCTCTTTCAGGTTGCTGCCAAAAGCCTTTTGAATGGTTCCGGATGTCGCCGGGTGCAGATCTTTTGCAAGAATTTCTGGATTCTCGTAATGGCGGACAACTTTAAAATTATCGTCAATATTCGTATCTTCCGTTCTATGCGGATAATTGCGGCCCCCTTCTTTGGGGATGACGCTCACGTTGAGGGATGCGTATTTGCCGATCTTCTTTAAATCCTTATCGCTCCAATGATTGCCATTAATCATCAGGCGTTTCATCTGCCCTGTGGAAGGCGACCATCCGGCCACACAGTAAGTGTCCTTCATATGGGTTATATCGGATGTGATCACATTGATCTGATAGGCGCCATCATCGACGCCGTTTCGCGGAAAACGGGACATGGCATAGATCCTGAATTTTTGATGGAAAATTAAAAAGCGCCAAGAAGATACACTTCTGGCGCTTTGTGATGAATATATTCCTATATTTTTATTCGAGAGTCAAGGAATATAGCAATTTTCATACTGACAGTTATCACACTCCGGCAACCGAACTGACGCTATCAGATTTTTCTATGGCTGCATGAAATTTGCTCCGGAATTCTCCGTAACCATGTAAAAAGGTGCGAAACG
>JBBKXA010000177.1:0-2926 GCA_037969235.1 Bdellovibrionales bacterium
GGGCTATTGTTCGAATGCTGGGTAGTGAAAACGATATCAAAACCATTCTCAAACATGTATTAAAAACTTCCCCCGACCTCGATGGAACAGCAAGACAAATTTTTAATGCTTTCATACATAAAGCAGAAAAAGAACGCTCTGGGATCGTATCAACATTGACTACCGCTTTAAATCTTTGGCAGGATGATGTTATCGACGCTGTAACCTCAAAAAGCGACTTCTCTTTTAACGATCTCCGCAAAAACCGTCATACTATTTACGTCGGCGTAGGCGTAGGTGATATTGAGGCCCTTAGCCCCCTTATAAGATTGTTTTTCATACAAGCTATAACCGCAATGGTGAAGAATGAGCCTGACAATGATTTAGAGCCGCATAAAGTTTTCGTGTTACTCGATGAAATGCATCTTTTGGGTAATTTAGATATTCTAGCTAAAGCCTTCACTCTCGTACGCTCGTATAATGTGCGGGTGGCGGGCATTGTTCAAAATCTTGAGGCTCTTGATATATCGTATGATAAAGCCGTGTGGAAAACCATCCTTTCAAACTGTGCTCATACAATTTTCTTTGCGGCTGGTAATTCTACCGATACAAAAAGATATGTCTCTGAACATTGCGGTCGCAGAAAGGTGAAAACAAAATCCACCTCCAAAAGCAGAGGTTTTACGCGTGATACACCTAAAGTATCCATTTCTGAAAAATGGGAGCCGCTTATAGAAGAATTTGAAGTAGGATTATTAGGGAAAGATGAACAAATAATACTTGTTGATGATCATCATCCAATTCGCTGTAAAAAAATCAACTACCGTTTTGAAAAAACCTTTCAAACGCGCCTACGTCCTCCCGTTACAACACCCCTGTTGGACATTAAAACGGTTGCCGCTCCTCGATTTAATATAAATAATGATAAACCGCCCGAAAATAATGATGAAGATGCTTAATTATACGGAGCGATATCATGTTCAGCAAAAAGACAAAGGAGAAATCTTTCAATTCAAGTAACCTTGTGCTTAAATGATCCGAACATACATTTGAGATATTATGAAACAGTTTTTATTCAGCTTTTTAATCGCACTTATGATCATGCCTTCGTTGGTATGCGCTATGCCTGTCTGTGCGGATGAAAAACCTGCTGAAACAACGTCTGCACAACCCTGTGCTGGACATCATAATAGCTCTGAAGAACAACAAAATAACAATAAAAGTGATGTTAATCTACTGCTCGATTGCATGGGCGTTGATTTACAGACTGCTGATACGGTTACGCTTAACACACCTGATTTAAAAATATCCCATATAGCTTTTCCCTTCTTCAATGATGTTGTCAGCATTCAGTTTACAAATGTGAAGACCCAAGCAATTCGCGCCCCGCCGGAGAGGATAAGCCTTCTCGAACCTAAAACACCTATCTTTCTGACTACACAGAGATTCCGCATATAAAATTTCTGCGCTTTACTAGTTTAATGCAGAACATATTTATATGAGGAATAAAAACAATGAACTTCAATATTATTACGCTCTTGGGGCTTTTGCTCTTGGCAATGCCACTACAGGCAAAGGCTGGAGAATACAGCCTTGTTATTGATCGTGAGCCTGTCAATATCACAGGCAATACCGTCAATAAAATCACCGTAAATGGCAGCATCCCTGGACCGACCTTACGTTTTACCGATGGTGAAGACGTAACCATTCATGTCACCAATAAATTAAAAGAAGACAGCTCCGTGCATTGGCATGGCCTTCTGTTGCCTGGTGAAATGGATGGCGTACCTGGCCTTAATGGCTTCCCTGGCATAAAACCTGGCGAAACCTTCACCTATAATTTTAAAATCCGTCAGGACGGCACGTACTGGTATCACGCGCATTCGATGGGGCAAGAGCAAGATGGACATTATGGATCGATTGTAATTGCGCCCAAAGGCCGCGATCATGTGCAAGCGGACCGTGATTATGTGGTGCTGTTATCAGATTTTCATGATGAGGATAGTGATGAGATCATGGCAAACCTCAAAATGAATTCCGAATACTATCAATATGACCGCCGCACGGTAGGCGACTTCTTTTCCGATGTGAAAAAGAAAGGCTTTAGCAAAGCATGGAATTCCGCCACCGATTGGGGGCAAATGCGAATGCTGCCGACTGATTTATCTGATGTCACCAACTATACGTTTCTTATCAATGGCAAAACGCCTGAGCAAAACTGGACAGGGTTATTCAAACCAGGTGAACGTGTACGCTTACGCTTTATTAATGCCTCAGCCATGTCGTTTTATGACGTTCGTATTCCAGGTCTTAAAATGGAAGTTGTCTCCTCGGATGGGCAGAATATTGAACCTGTCCCTGTTGATGAATTCCGTTTTGGTGTGGCTGAAACCTATGACGTGATTGTTACACCGCAGGATGACCGCGCTTATAGCATTGTTGCCGAACCGATTGATCGCACAGGGTTTGCCGTTGGCACACTCGCAACGCAGGACGGTATGCGCGGCATAAAACCAACGCCGCGTCCAAGAAGCCTTTTGACGATGGCCGATATGGGCATGAGCCACGATATGGGCGGCATGGATAATAGCAAAATGGATATGGACGGTATGGATCACGCGGCTATGGGGCATGATATGTCTGCGATGGGCGAAGAGAAAATGGCTAAAATGACGAGTGGCTGGAAAGATGCCTCAACGCCGCAAGGCCATAAGGCTCTGGATTATGCTGATCTGCGTTATCTCGGCACCCAAGCCGATACGCGCCAGCCACAGCGTGAAATTCTTGTTGGTTTGGATGGCAATATGGAGCGATATATCTGGACGATCAACGGCAAGAAATATGAAGATTCCGGCCCGATCAATGTAGAATATGGTGAGCGTGTCCGGTTGAAATTCGTTAATAATTCGATGATGGCGCACCCGATGCATTTGCATGGCATGTTTGT
>JBBKXA010000178.1:0-14736 GCA_037969235.1 Bdellovibrionales bacterium
GATGGTGTAATGCCTTCCAACGAGGGGCGGGGCTATGTGCTACGCCGTATCATGCGCCGTGGTATGCGTCATGCGCATTTGTTAGGCGCGCAGGATCCGTTGATGTACAAACTCTTCCCCACATTGTTAAGCAGCATGGGGGGTGCGTATCCTGAATTAAGTCGTGCGCAAAGCCTGATTACGCAAACGCTCAAATCCGAAGAGGAGCGTTTTAAAATAACGCTCGAGCGCGGCTTAAAAATGCTGGAGGATGAAACCGCTAAAATCTCCAGCGGCGCAAAATTCCCCGGTGATGTGGCGTTCAAACTCTACGACACATTCGGCTTCCCGCTTGATCTCACCCAAGACGCTTTACGCGCGCAAAATATCGAAGTGGACACGGGCGTTTTTGATACATGCATGGATGAACAACGCGCCGCCGCCCGCGCCGCATGGAGCGGGAGCGGTGATGCTACGACTGAAAAAATCTGGTTTGAAATCGCCGATGAACTCGGTGCGACAGAGTTTCTAGGCTATGAAAGCGAAAGCGCTGAAGGATTGGTGCTGGCTATCATTAAAGACGGCGAGCGCGCCGATGCTTTAAAAGCAGGCGAAGAGGGAATCATCATTACCAACCAAACGCCATTTTACGCCGAAAGCGGCGGACAAGTTGGCGACACAGGGCTTGCTAAAAATGAAAATGTACAGCTGACCATTACCAATACTTTGAAAAAAACAGGTAAGATTTTTGCGCATATCGTGAAGTGTGAGAAGGGTTCGATAAAAATATCCGAGGCCTTACAATTACAAGTTGATCACGATCGCCGCAAAGCAATCCGCGCCAATCACTCAGCGACTCATCTGATGCACGAAGCCCTGCGCCGTGTGTTGGGCGATCATGTAAGCCAGAAAGGAAGCTTACAAGATGAAAACCGCACACGCTTTGATATCTCCCACCCTAAAGGCGTAAGCGCTGAAGAAATTGCTGCCGTCGAAGATATGGTGAACGCGGAAATTAAAGCAGGCACCGAAATTACAACGCGTTTGATGGGGCTGGACGAAGCCAGAGAAACAGGTGCTATGGCGTTATTCGGAGAAAAATATGACGATGAAGTGCGTGTTGTCGCGATGGGTTCACAGGATGGAAATAAACAATTCTCTGTCGAACTTTGCGGCGGCACACACGCCAAAAACACTAGCGAAATTGGACGTTTCAAAATTATATCCGAAAGCGCTTTGTCCTCTGGCATTCGTCGTTTAGAGGCCGTCACGGGCGTACGTGTTGACGCGTATGAAACCGCGCATGATAAAAAAAATCAGGATAATATAGACCGACTTAAACATGAAATTGAAGATTTAGAAGCCCAATATAAAAAGCTTAGTGGAAATGATTGGACAATCGATTCACAACATGACGATGAAGATATGCTAGTCGCTCATATAAAAGCATTGAAAAAGAGTAACTCCGACCTCCGCCTCAAACAGGCCACCGCGGATGCTGGCGCATTGGGTAATAATATCGTTGTTATAAATGGTACAAAAATTATTGGGCGCGTCCTTGAAGGGTTTCCTGCAAAGGATTTAAAACCTATGGCGGATGAATTGAAGAAAAAGCTCGGCTCAGGCGTGATCGCGTTGGTGGCCACAAATGACGGCAAAGCTTCCATCGTGGTGGGCGTTACAGACGATTTAACAGGAAAAATCAGCGCGGTGGATTTGGTGAAAATCGGATCAGCAGCGCTCGGCGGACAAGGCGGCGGCGGGCGCCCCGATATGGCGCAAGCGGGCGGCCCAAATGCTGATGCGGCCAATGACGCCGTGAGCGCCATCGAAAAAGCCCTTGCTTAACGTAGTTATTCACATTATAAATGGCGCGAAATTAACTTTAAACCAAGGATTAGCAACATGACCGAACGTACATTTTCTATCATCAAACCCGATGCAACACGCCGCAACAAAACTGGAGCGATTAACGCCATGATCGAGTCTGCTGGCCTGCGCATTGTTGCCCAAAAACGCATTCAAATGAGCATGGATCAAGCCAAGGGCTTTTACGCAGTCCACAGCGAACGCCCATTTTTTGGTGAATTAACGGAGTTCATGGTATCCGAACCTGTTGTAGTACAAGTATTAGAAGGCGAAAACGCCGTAGCCAAATATCGCGAAGTAATGGGTGCAACAAACCCAGCGGAAGCCGACGCAGGCACAATCCGCAAAGAGCATGCGCTGAATATTGGTGAAAACTCTGTACATGGCTCCGATAGTGCAGAAAATGCAAAAACTGAGATTGCGTTTTTCTTTAAAAATGATGAAATCGTAGGGTAATTTAAAACAGTTTAATTATGCGCAAGCCAGTGTTTAAGCGCGGCTTGCGCATTTTCATTTGTGCTTTGTAGCAGCTCAATTTGTTTTTTGATTTCGTCAATATTGTGTTCTTTAATCGCGATTTCTATTTTTGTAGATAATTGGCTCAGTCCCACTAAACCAAAATTAGCAGTCATCCCTTTTATTTCATGCGCTTTATCCAGTATATTTTTATAGTCAAATTGACCATCGGTTTGATTTTGATGAAGACCAATAAGTGAGGCAACCAAATCATTAGTAGTCACAAGAAAACTGTCGATTAATTCATTAAAATCAGAAACTGGAAGTGAATCATAAAGCCCGGCAAGCAAAGTAGGATTAAATAAGTTTGGATCGTGTTTTAGTTGCGCCTCACCTGCCCCATCAATTTGCCCATCATTTTGGTCTGCCGATTCTACTTTAAGCTCAAGCTTTGTTTGCACATGTGTTTTAAAATCATTTGTGTGTTCATCATCAAGAGCAAGTGCAAAGGAATCAAAGTCTTCGTCCATATCAATATCGCAAAAATCATCATCTTCAACGAAGTTCGTATTATTTTCTTCTTCTTCCGATTGTCTTTCCAGTATAACCAAAGCAGCAGCCTTGTCCTCATCACTGCGACCTTGATCTAACGCCAAAAGCGTTTCAAACAAAGCTTGAGGATCAAGCGGTTTGGCCAAGAAGCCATTCATCCCGGCTGCAGCATATTCTTTACGGTCTTCCGCGCTCACATTCCCTGATAAGGCGATCATCGTAGTTTGTGAGGATTCACCATCCATTTGGCGTAAAGCTTTAGCAAATGCAATGCCGTCCATACCTTTTAATCCGATATCCGTAATAATAACATCAAAACGCTGGTATTTAAGGCACTCCAACGCATCTTCCGCATTATCAAATATTGTTAAAATATGCTGGTCTTTGCGAAGGAACCCTTGCAACACACGCTGGTTCATCACGTTATCTTCAACTATTAAAATACGCATCGGCGAAATAAAGGGGCGGTTATCCGCGTTATAATGGTCGATAGTTTCTTCGCTTTGTATAACGCCGTGCTCTTGTACTTTCATGCGTAAATTAAAAAAGAATGTACTACCTTGTCCTGTTGCGCTGTTTAAGTGTATTTCCCCGCCCATAGCCTCAATAAGACGACGGCAAATAGCCAGCCCCAAACCCGTTCCACCATATTTTCTTGCTATACTGCTCTCGGCTTGGGTAAAGGGATCGAACAGGGTCTTTTGCGCATCTTCACTAATGCCAATCCCCGTATCACGCACCGCACAATAAATGGAACGGCTATCAGGATGATCAGAATTTTCAATGGGAGAAGATTTTAATATAATTGTAACGCTACCCTCGCTGGTAAACTTAACGGCGTTACTGACTAAATTCAACAAAACCTGTCTTAGTCTGCTGGGGTCACCGCGCAATATTGAGGGAAACTGTGGATCAATTTCTGCTTTTAATGCGATGTCTTTTTCCTCAGCGTGGCCACGCATCAACATAATCACACCATTCACAAGATTGGCCATGTCAAAATCAATCGCCTCGATCTGCATGTTCCCGCTCTCGATTTTTTCAAAATCAAGAATATCATTCAGCAACGCCAACATAGTATCGCCAGAATTTTGAATAGTTTGGATATATTCTTTTTGTTCTTTGGTCATCTTGCTGTCTTTTAGCAAGCGCAGCATCCCCAAAACGCCGTTCATAGGGGTGCGTATCTCATGGCTCACCACTGCTAAGAACGCAGATTTTGCACGATTAGCCTCATCAGCTGCCTCCTTGGCTGAACGCATTTCCTGCGTGCGTTGAATTTCGCGCTCTCTCAAATCGCCCATTAGCTCGCGCTCACGCTCAATCACGCGCAACAAGCGCGTTTGGTCAGCAGTTTCACGACTTTGTTTTAATCGTGCAAGCGCTTGAGCCGCACGGCTTTCACGAGCAATAGAGGATATTTCCGCCTTTTGATGGTATGTAATAAAACTTAAACTGGCCACACCAAATAAAACCGCTTGTGGAATCGCCATAATAAAGAACGCGGGCCCCATATACACGGCATCGCCAAGCCAGCCATTAGCGCTTGTGAATAAAAACAGTACACCAATCAATCCCGCCAACCATCCAGAAGCTATATAAATGGCACTATGGCGCTCTTGCGGTATTTTTACAAAGCTCACTAAACATAGAAATATATGCGAGAAGATTAGGGGAATATAAATAAAATACAGTGCGGCATTTCCAAAATATCCGCTGCTAAACTGGCTAATTAGGAAACCAAGCCCTAATATTGCAAAGCAGGTAAAGAAAAGAATTTCAAATATATCCTGCTCCATGCCCATATTAAAAAATCGACGCGTCATAATCAGCCCAATTATAGTTGGGACAATCAAAGTGCTATTGACTATCAAAAAACTAATAAATTCGGTGATGATAAAATTTTGATCCAATAAAATTAAAAAAACCACGATGCTAATAAAATAAGCACTAAAATATAAAAATTGATTGTTTTTTTGAATCGCGCTTAACGCCATAAAAAATCCCACCGCCAAAAGCATGGAAATTACAAACACATCATGTAATGGGGAAATACGTCCCATATTTGCGCGGTAGAGGGATTCAGATAAAAATGTAGGAACTATAGTCGGGGCAATATTGGGTGAAGTTTTTAAATATACCGCAAAAATTTGTGGCATGTTCAATCCTATTTTTAATGAGATTGAGGTGCCTTGGAGGGAATCTTCGTTGACGGGACTAAACCCTTCAATACCGTATCGCACAAGGGTTTCATTGGTGGTGCCATTATAAATTTCTATAGCTTCGATGAACCCCATGCGGCCATCAAAAACGTCACCAAAATCTAAAACCCAGTTTTCAGAGGGTGAATTGTTACTTAAGGAAAAAACCATCCATAGCCCTTTGTCGGGCGCAGCCAAACGCGATGATAAAGTGGAGGGGCGTTGCCCACGTAAATTATTTTCATGGCGCTCAATGACAGCTTCAGGACTTAATCGCAAATCATCGTCATAGGTGATAAAACTCTGTGTGGCGACAGACACAGGGTAGCGCATATCATTTAGTTCAATGCGCGTCGTTTTTTTAATTTGAGCTTGTGCTGTAGACAAAAAGAAAACACCGTGAAAAACAGTGAAAAACAAAAGCGTTATAAATAAATACGAAAGCCATTTGCCCATAAAAATAGTATACGCGACAATTGCACAAAAAGCGTTAAGGTGTTATTGAAACAAAACCGTGTTATTGACCGTGTTTTAACCACCAAAAGGCACGAATAAAACCAATAAAGAAAGCAATACCACTACAACGGCAATCACAACCCATTTGGACGCTTGCATGAAGCTGTTCCAATTATAGTGGGCATGCGAAAGTTGTGTGGGATCGTCCTCGGCTTTTACAGTATGATCGGCCATATAATGCATCCTTTATTTAAATTATTCGTATCTTATATAACGTGAAGCTAAAATTATTTTCAAGTCCTGATTTTGATCAAAAAAGATTTCAGGAAATTTTCTTCGCAATATGCTCCACGGCCTCAACATAGGCAATATATTCTTGGGCTATCACGCGCCCAGAAAGGCTATCGATTGTATCATCCGCCATAACAGGAACGCGTTTTTGTACAATCACTTCGCCTTGATCAACGGCAGGAATAACATAGTGTACACTTGCCCCGCTCTCCTTTTCACCCGCCTCTAAAACCGCTTGGTGAACATGCGCGCCATACATGCCTTTGCCGCCAAATTTCGGTAAGAGGGCAGGGTGCGTATTAATGATCGGCTTCGTCCAATGCGTAAAAAAATCTGCAGAAAAAATCCGCATAAACCCCGCAAGACATATTAGGTCTATGGGATATTGGTCCAGCACTTCAAGGATTTCCTGTTCAAAATTAATGCGCGTCTTAAAATTAGTATGATCAATGCAATGCGCATCAATCCCGGCATTTTTAGCGCGCGCTAAACCATAGGCATTTTGGTTGTTAGAAATTACAACCGCAACACGCGCGGGATAATCTTCGCGTTCGCACGCGTCAATCAAGGCTTGTAGATTGCTGCCATTGCCAGAGATTAATACCGCAAGATTGATTTTACGCCCAGCCATGATCACTATTTTTTAGAATAACACCTTCTTGGCTGCTTACAACTTTCCCAATTTCAAAAACGCTTTCGCCGCTATTCCTAAAATCAGCCGTTATTGCATCTTTGTCGCTATTGGATACAATCACGACCATGCCTATACCAGTATTTAATGTCATGCCCAAATCTTGTGCCGTCAAATTGCCCGCATCCTTTAACCATTTAAAAATGGGAGGCAAAGCCCATGCGTTGCAATCTATTTCCGCACTCAATCCTTCAGGCAGAACACGCGGCACATTTTCAATCAAACCGCCGCCCGTTATATGCGCCATACCTTTAATTGCGGGGCGCTGGCCATTTTTAATTTTAAGCGCGCTCAAAATAGATTTCACATATAAGCGCGTTGGTGTCAGCAATTCTTTCGGGCTGTATTTGTTGTTATCGGCATCTTTTAAAATTTTACGCACCAATGAAAATCCGTTCGAATGCAGACCGCTAGAGGCCAGCCCCAAGACAACATCGCCCTCGACGATATGCTCGCCAGTAATCATGTTTTCGCGCTCAACCGCGCCTACACAAAAACCTGCCAAATCGTAATCACCATCCGCATAAAGCCCAGGCATCTCTGCCGTTTCACCACCAATCAAGGCACATCCTGAAAGTGTGCACCCTTCAGCCACACCTTTAATCACCAGCTCCGCCACACCAGTATCAAGCTTACCTGTCGCGAAATAATCAAGAAAAAACAACGGCTCCGCACCTTGCACAACAATATCATTGACGCACATCGCCACCGCATCAATCCCGATAGTGTCGTGAATACCGCTTTCAATAGCAATTTTAATTTTTGTGCCCACACCATCCGTGCCAGAAACCAATACGGGATCTTTATACCCCGTTTCTTTTAAATCAAACAAAGCACCAAAGCCGCCAATGCCGCTCATGACACCGCTGCGCATTGTTTTTTTAATGTGTGGCTTTATATTGTCCACCAGTTGTGCGGCGGCTTCGATATCAACACCTGCGGTTTTATACGCGCTGTCGCTTTTGGCATTCGGCATAATTTCAGTCTTTCAAAAAAGCGTTCAATCCGTTATAAGGTGGCTATCCGATAAATTTTACTAAAGAGATAACGCCCATGGCCTCATTTTATAAAACGTTTCAAGCGCTACGTATAGTATTAAGTTTAGCGATCACGGCAATTTTTCTCTCTGTTGTTTGCGCAATTCCACAATCTTATGCAGATTCAGTCTATACCATCAGCAACGTGAAAGTTGACGTGAGTGCAGAAAATGCCATTAAAGCGCGTGAGCAAGCGTTCGAACAAGCGCAGGCCAAAGCGTTTGATGAGCTGGCCAAAAATTTACTGGACGAAAGCGAGCTGGCCACTTTCAAAGCGCCAAGCCTATCAACAATCTCGCTGATGATTCAAGATTACGAAGTGAGCAACGAGAAACTCTCCAGCAAACGCTACAGCGGCACATATAAAATCCGTTTCCAAGAACGCGGCGTGAAAAAATATTTCAACAAAGGCGCAAGCGACGCTACAATGGCAAATAGCTCAAGCTCCGCAAAGCCTAGCCGTGGATATTCCGATATAGCCAAATCAAACCCTGTTTTAGTCTTGCCTTTTATCGAAACCAATGTCGGCCCTATGATCTGGACACCGCAAAATGTATGGTTTACAGCATGGAATAATGCGCCAAACCTGAATACGGGGCTTGCATCTATAATTGTGCCGCTTGCTGATATTGGCGATGTGCAAGATATAAGTGATAACGAAGCGCTTACATATAATCCTTTGAATTTAAAATCTATGCTTCAACGCTATCGCGCATCCGAAGCCGTTATTGCAATTGCAAAGCCTGAACAAGGCGCATTAAATATCGAGCTATACCGCACAGATCGAGGTCGTCCCGAGTTTGCAAATCAAATTCGCGAGCGCTTGACCACTGGGCAAAGCGAAGCCGACCTCTACGCTAAGGCGGTGCAAAGCGTGAAAGCGGCGATCAACAGTGATTGGAAGAATA
The DNA here is from genome assembly GCA_037969235.1 of Bdellovibrionales bacterium. Lineage (GTDB taxonomy): Bacteria > Pseudomonadota > Alphaproteobacteria > Micavibrionales > Micavibrionaceae > TMED27. The sequence goes on from JBBKXA010000178.1 coordinate 8,441, forward strand.
GAACGGCGGCCAAATCCAATGAACGCGGTATCATAAAAGTGCGCGCAACATTTAGCTCTCTCCAGCAATGGTCGCAAATACAGCGCAATTTAAAACGTACGAACGGTGTGACAAGTACAGAGTTGAAAGTGTTATCACCGCGTGAAGCTTATCTGGATATTATTTTTAATGGCAATCTGGAGGCATTGAAAATCGCACTTAACCAAAACGCGCTGACATTAGGCGAAGCCAGCTATAATTATAACAACACCGCCTCTGGTAATTTAAACGCGGATTATTCACAAGGGATGCTCGGCGATATTAACGGCAAAGGCAATCAGGTTTCTCCTGTATATGATTTATATTTATCAAATGCGCAGCACACGCAAAATAATACATATTACACAAACGTCACGCAAAACGCGGGACAGCCGATAATCCAACCACAAACTTCCGCGCCACGCCGCGCGCCGCAAGGGCAATATTATCCCGCGCCAACAACGCGCAGACAGCTTCAACCTCAAGCGCAAGATGAGCAATATCAAATGCAATTTTAAGGCCACGTTACAATTCCAGCAAAATAATAAGAGCGAACACACATGACTATCCGTAACCATGTAATATTTTGGACATTCAGCTTCACCATTTTTATCGCTTTGATTTATATATTCAAATCCGTACTGTTGCCGTTTGTGCTCGGTGCAACCATCGCTTATTTGCTCAACCCGCTGGTGCATAAATTTAAACGCAACCGCATTAGCCGCGGTACGGCGGCGCTCATTATCGCCGCAACGTTTTTTATAATCCTCGCCGCCTTAATAGCTGTGCTTGCGCCATTATTGTACAAGCAAGCATTGGAATTAAGCAGTGATATCCCGCGCTATTTTAATTCATTAATGGCTTATATTGACCCGTATTCACAACAAATTCTCAAATTGCTAGGGCAAGATACAGACGCAAATTTAAAAGATATAATTACCGATCAATCCAGCAACGCAACCGGTATTGCAAAGAAAATCCTGCTCGGCCTCGCTGTGGGGGGGCAAGCGATATTTAGCGCAGTATCAGTGATTATTATCTCACCGATTGTCGCTTATTTTGTGATGAAAGAATGGGTGCATATTACGGCGTGGATAGAAGATTTGCTGCCTAAAGATCACAAACAAACCATCTTGCGCCTTCTTGGAAAAATTGACACTAAACTCTCTGGTTTTGTGCGCGGTCAAATCAGTGTGGCGGCCATCCTCGGCGTAGCTTATGCGATTGCATTGAGCTTGGCGGGTTTAAATTACGGCTTTTTGATCGGCTTGGGGGCAGGGCTGGTTTCCATTATTCCTATGGTGGGATCAACACTCGGCTTGTTGGTAAGTATCACCGTCGCGTGGTTTCAAAGCGGCGATATTGCGTATGTGGGTATTATTGGCGCTATCTTCCTGATTGGACAATTGATCGAGGGCAATATCCTCTCTCCCAAAATTGTCGGCGAAAGCGTGGGGATGCATCCCCTTTGGGTGTTTTTTGCATTGATGGCTGGCGGCAGTTTATTTGGCATTTTGGGAATGTTGATCGCCGTACCTGTGGCAGCATCGGCAGGCGTTTTAATATCTTTTGCCATCGAAGAATATAAAGAAAGCCCCTATTATAAAGCCTCTACAAAGACGCAAAAAATAAAAGCGCCCGATAAAGAGAAGCCTAAAGCTAAAGCAAAAACTGCATAATCATGGGTATGAAAGCAGAACAATTACCGCTTGATCTCGCCATGCGCCCAGCATTGGGGCGTGAGGATTATTTGATTGGGCCGAGCAATATGGATGCGGTGGGCTGGATCGATCGTTGGCCAGATTGGCCTGCTCCTTTGCTCATTCTCTCTGGTGCAGCTGCCAGCGGCAAAAGCCACCTTGCTGCTGTATGGCGTGAAAAAGTAGGCGCCGCATTGATCCAACCAGACATGCTGAGTAATCATAGCGCTGAACAGCTCGCTAATCTTGGTCATGCCTTGGTCATTGATGGTATCGATTTATGGATCGGTGAGCGCAATAGCGAGACGACGCTTTTTCACCTTTATAATATTTTCCGTGAGGAAAAGCGTAGTTTTCTTGTCACCAGCCGCAGCAATCCAACGACACTGCAATTTACAGTTCCCGATCTAGCCTCCCGCTTCCGCGCCGCGCCAGTGGCGACGATAAAGGAGCCAGATGATATTTTGCTGGGTTCTGTGCTGATTAAGCTTTTTAGTGATTGTCAATTGCAGGTAGGCAGCGAAATTATTGCTTATATCTTACCACGTATGGAGCGATCGTTGGTAGCGGCAAGAGACATTGTAGAAAATGCGGATAAAATGTCCTATGCCCATAAACGAAAAATATCAATCCCGCTCATGCGCAAAGTTTTATCCGAATTGCAAAATGATTAAATCTTATTTTTATGCATTATTGCGTTGTCATTATGCTGATAAGGCGACAATGTAGCGGAGAAAGATTTTTCCATTCGTCAGTGTCCGCTTCAATAATGCTCGTTGTTGCCGGTGCATAACCCATTGCCAGCTTTTCACCATCGCGCCCCGCTAATGTTAACGCGAGTTCATAAATACCGGGGTTATGCGCAATAATCATAAGGGTGTTCACATCATCATTTGCTTCGTGCGCATTACTAAGAAGATGCGATGAACGCGCATTATAAAGGCTATCGACGAAATTTACGCTGACACTCACGGCTAAACCCTCTTGAAATTGTTCGCAAGTCTGACGCGTACGAATGGCGCTTGAACATAGGATAAGATCTGGAATAAGCGCCCGCGCCTTGATATCGCCGCCCATGCAGAGCGCGTCAGACATACCTTTGGCGCTCAGTGGCCGTGAAAAATCATCTATACCAAAAGCGGTTGGTGATTGGGCATGGCGCATCAACAGCAAAGTCTTCATCACAAAGCCTCTGTCTCCGTATTGATTTTGAACTTAACGATTTTGCCGTCTTTCATCCCCACCGCTAATTTGCCGTGTTTGACCATTAATGCTTCATTGCCAAACACTTCACGCCGCCATCCTTTCAATGCGGGAATGTCTGCATTGTCATCTTGCGCTAATAATTCCAAATCATCAGTCGAAGATAGCAACTTTGTCGCAACATCATTTTGCATCGCATTAATTTTCAACAGCATTTTGAGTAAATCGATAGTCGCAGAAACACTGGGCGATGGAGATTTTCGTTTTTCAGGCTTGGGCCAAGTATTTTCATCACTATTGACGGCCTTTTTTATCAAATCAATTAAATCCTGACCATGACGACTTTGTGCAAAATCAGCGCCTAAATTACGAATTTTCTTCAAACCTTTAACATCCGTGGGCGCTTGCGCGGCCATATCGGCCAAAGTATCATCTTTCATGACCCACGGCTTGGGGAGATTCTTTTCCTGAGCCCGAATTTCGCGCCAAGCGGCTAATTCACGCAATACGGCTAGTGTCTTGGATTTGGGTGTTTTGATCTTGATTCTTCGCCACGCTTCATAGGGAAAATTCTGGTACGTCGCAGGATCGGTCAATATATCTTCTTCCTGAAACACCCATTCGGTGCGCCCACGTTTATCCAGCGTTTTTGCCAAGCTCTCATATACTTTCACCAAATGCGTCACATCCCCCAGCGCATAAGCAATTTGTTTATCTGAAAGCGGGCGCAGTGACCAATTGGTAAATTGCGAGCTTTTGTCAATTTGTACGCCCGTAATATTACGCACCAGATTATCATAACCAATCGAATCGCCGTATCCGCACACCATCGCCGCAATTTGCGTATCAAAAATGGGATTGGGTAGGCGCTGTGTGAGATTGTAAAATATCTCCATATCTTGCCGCGCGGCATGGAAAATTTTCAAAATTTCTTCGTTAAACAACAAATCATAAACAGGTTGAAGATCAATCCCCTTCGTTAGTGGATCAATTGCCGCCGCCCGTCCGTCTGGCGCGCCAATCTGAATAAGGCACAATTTGGGATAATATGTTTTTTCCCGCAAAAATTCTGTATCAACAGTGATAAATTCACATCCCTCAAGGCTGGCGCAAAATTTGACGAGTTCGTTTTGTTCGGTAATAAGCATGGTGATGTTGTAACGCGAAGATGGCAGGATGCGAAGAATTATTTTGTTGACATATAATTGACATTACCCTATGTTAACTTCAAATTATGCTTGCAGAAATCAAAACCATGAAACCATCATTAGAAAATACAAAAAATTTAGGCGCGTCATTCGTGTTGGCATTATTAATTGGTGGTTGCGCTACTAATGACACATCATCATCTATGAATTTTGAACCTGCGCATGATCCGGCAGCTATGTTGATCTTGCCCAAAAAGCTACCAACACCTGCCGAAATGACATTAAACGCATTTAAGACCGCATCATGTATGGAAAGACGCGCGAGTGAAATTTACGACTACGCAATAGATAAAATTCATCCTGCTATGCGTTACGATCAAAAAGCAATGATTATTGGCGCCGCCTCTTTAGATGTGGCACAAGCCAAAGATCAGAATTCTCTAGAGTGCGGTATTGAGGCGGCTGATATCACTGTCATCAATTTCCCATTCCTGCCTATAATCGCTAATCCAGAGGAAAAGATGCGATTTGATAACGATATGTGCGATTTAGCAATAACGTTGAGAAATTATATCAATGGCGATGCTTTAAGCGAAGCCATAAATAGATTTGAAAATGACCTGTATTACAAAAAAAATCTGCCAACTTTAAAAGAGCTTGCAGCTTAATCTTATTATTGTTTGATATTAATTTTCTCTTTGCAATGCGCAGTTTTGCTAGTTATAACGGTCATTGATTATAATTATTGAAAGATTTTGCCATGCACGCTTATCGCACCCATACTTGCGCCGAACTGACCAAATCGGATGTTGGTCAAACTGTTAAGCTTTCGGGCTGGATTCATAAAGTCCGCGATCATGGCGGAGTGTTGTTTATTGACCTGCGCGATACTTTCGGCTTGACGCAATGCGTGATCGAAGAAGGGTCACCGCTACTTTCCACCGTTGAAAACTGGCGCAACGAAAGCGTTGTGACCATCACGGGCGAAGTGATGGCACGCACCGATGAAACGACTAATAAAAAAATGAAAACAGGCGAGATTGAGATCAAAATTGTTGAAGCCATTTTGCAATCCGCCGCCGATGTAATTCCGTTCCAAGTCGCCGAAGATGATGGTGCGGGCGAGGATATACGCCTGCGCTACCGTTATCTTGATTTGCGCCGTGAGAAGATGCAGCGCAATATCCGCCTACGCAACAACGTCATTCAATCTCTGCGCGAAGCGATGCGCGCGCAAGGGTTTCAAGAATTTCAAACACCCATTCTGACCGCCAGCTCCCCCGAAGGCGCGCGCGATTTCCTCGTGCCCTCACGCATGCATCCGGGGCAATTTTATGCGCTCCCCCAAGCGCCGCAACAATTTAAACAGCTCCTGATGATGAGCGGATTTGATAAATATTTCCAAATCGCACCCTGTTTCCGTGACGAAGATTCCCGCGCGGATCGATCCCCGGGTGAATTTTACCAGCTAGATATGGAGATGAGCTTTTGTACGCAAGATGATGTGTTTAACGTGATTGAGCCTGTTATGTGCGATGTGTTTGAAAAATATAATGATTTCACAGGTGAAAAACGCACCATCGCCGCGAAACCATTCCCGCGTATTCCCTACAAAGAAGCCATGTTGAAATATGGCAGTGATAAACCCGACTTGCGCAATCCGCTCGAAATCGTCGACGTAAGCGCAGTGTTCGCCCGTGATGATGTGGAATTCAAAGCATTCAAAGGCACAGTCGAAAAAGGCGGAGTCGTCCGCGCCATCCGCGCGCCCAATGTCGCCGACCAACCGCGCAGTTTCTTTGACAAACTCAATAGCTGGGCGCAGGGCGAAGGCGCTCCTGGGTTGGGGTATGTGCTATTTAAAGATGGTGAAGGCGCTGGCCCGATTGCCAAATTTATTCCCCCCGCCGCGCAAGATGCTATCCGCAAAATTGCAGGTATTAACGATGGTGATGCGATTTTCTTTGTGTGTAACCAAGAACTTGCAGCTGCTAAATTCGCTGGTCTTGCGCGTGAGGCAATTTGCAACGCGCTGCCCGAAGGTCATGAAGCGCAGCGCGAGAGCGGACAATTTAAATTCTGCTGGATTGTTGATTTCCCGATGTTTGAATTTGACGAAAAAACGCAGAAAATCGAATTTTCTCACAACCCATTTTCCATGCCGCAAGGCGGTATGGAAGCGCTGGAAAATCAAGACCCGCTCACCATCAATGCATGGCAATATGAC
>JBBKXA010000179.1:0-4453 GCA_037969235.1 Bdellovibrionales bacterium
AGAGGTAACCAGTTTCTCGCGTTTCAACGCGTTGATGACGACGGTTTTTATAGCTTTGATGACGTTCTTCTGTTTAATAACGAGAATGATTTTCGCGTGGTATTTTATGGCCCACAAGGCGAAATCCGCGAAGAATTAATCTCTATACCTGTGGATGCAACACTTTTAGCGCAGGGCAATGCGGTTTATGATGTATCTTTGACATTCGATGGCAGACAGACCTATCGTAAAAATCCCAGCACGGATGAAGATTTAGGCCAGCCAAGGCTTCAGGCATTATACGAAACACCATTGCGCGGTAATGCCGTTGGCTCACTGGGATTTCGCAGCAGCGCTCAGGATGGTGAACGCAATAATGTAGCGTATGGCGGTATATCTAAAGTGTTCAAGGAAACGCTGGTCAATGCCAATCTCGCAATTGATGATGAAGCAGAAATGGCCGCAGAATTAGTCGCGCGCCGCAATTTCGGCGATCATAACCTCGCCAGCACTACGCGCTATACGATGGATAATTACGACACAGATGACGCAGGCAATGATTCATTAGGTGGTTTTAGCACGCGTTTTAATGCCAACGGCCCGATCCCATTTTGGCTTGGGCAAAATCCGCGATATTCAACCAGTTTAGATTATAATCTCACCAATGCGGGCGATTCAAGCATGTCTGCCACGGCGGGGCTGAATACGTCTTATAAAAATTTATCGTTCAACAACCAATTAGTGTATACGACCACCAACACTGGAGCCGAAGACACGCTGTATAATAACACAGGGGTAATGGGCGCATATGGCCGCAGCCGCGTTCGCGTCAACACCAATTCACAAATAAAGCCCGAGCACGAACTTAAAAGCGTAGGCGCTAATTATAATTACTACGTCAATAATAAATTGCAGGGAGAATTAGATGTAAATCACACAATCGATCCATCCTTGACCGAATATTCAGCGCAATTGAACTGGCTCGCAGGGTGGGCGCGAATTTCACCCAGTATTAAATATAACAGCGAGAACGATGTTTTTGCAGGACTTAATACCAATTTCGGCCTCGCGCGTGAGCCGATTAACAACAAAATCCGTAGCTTTGACCGTAGCATCGCAAGTAACGGTGGTTTGAGCGTGCTGGTGTTCCTAGATCAAAATGGCGATGGCACGATGAATGAAGGTGAAGAAGCTTTGGAAGGTGTGATTGTGCGGTCGCTTCAAAATGGCGGGCGAGAAGCAACCGACAAAAACGGCATTGCGTTTTTCAACCGTATGGCGAAATTACGTTTGACCGATGTTTATGTTGATGAGGAAACATTGCAAGATCCCTTCTGGATTCCTGGCTTTAAAGGCGCTTCAATTCTACCGCGTGAGGGTTATGTCGCGGAATTGCAATTTCCGATCCTGATGGCGGGGGAGATGGATGGTACGCTCTATGCCAAACGAGAAAACAACGCAGCAGTTCCTTTGCGCAATGTAAAACTCGATTTATTCAACGCGGAAGGCAAAATTGAGCAAAGCGTAAATACAGATAGCGGAGGATTTTATCTGTTCACCCGCGTCCCACCGGGGCGTTATCTGTTGCTCGTCGATCAGGAAGCGGCGAAAAACGGCAATTTTTCCCGCCCACAGCCGCAGCAAATCGAAATTGGCTATGACGGGACAATTATCTACGGCAATGATATTTTCGTGCAAAGCGGCGCGCAGGATGTGCCGAGCACGATAATCGCAGGCTTTGAAGACTATAAAGCGCGTCATCCACACATAGATTTTGAAAATACCGATTATAATATCGCGTTGAATTTAGGCGAGAGTAATTCGCGCCTTCTCATGTCAACGCGCTGGTATCGCTTGCATACGCGCTATCGCAGTATTTTAAGTGGTGGACAATTGATGGTGCTACCAGAGCATAGTTTTGCGGATGAAAAAACCGGGAAACATACGCTGCGCGTGGGCTTTCGCAATGGCACGTTAGACAACGCGTACGCCCGTTGCCGCGCCCTTGTCGCCCGCCAAGTGCCCTGCATGGTAGAGGTTCTCCCCGCCAAAGACCTGAAATTCGCACGTAAGTAAGATTTTCCTTCCCTTTTGCGCGCAAATCCTATACACATTGCCCCTTGGAAATTAAAGGATAAAGTCCCAAAGGAACAAAAACATGAGTACCGATAAAATACGCAATATTGCCATCATCGCCCACGTTGACCACGGCAAGACCACATTGATTGATTCCATGATGAAGCAATCAGGCATGTTTCGCGACAACCAAGCCGTTGACGTGTGCGTCATGGACTCTGGTGATTTGGAAAAAGAACGCGGTATTACAATTCTCGCTAAACCAACATCTATCCAATGGGGCGATACGCGCATCAACATTATCGACACACCTGGCCACGCCGATTTCGGCGGAGAAGTCGAACGCGTTTTGCATATGGCTGATGGCGTTATTTTGCTCACTGATGCCGCAGAAGGCCCAATGCCACAAACTAAATTCGTACTAGGTAAAGCGCTCAAACAAGGCCTCAAACCTATCGTGATTATCAATAAGATCGACCGTCCAGATGGTCGCCCCGAAGAAGTGGTTGATGAAGTGTTTGATTTGTTCGTATCGCTTGATGCCAATGACGAACAACTCGATTTCCCGATTTTATACGCCTCTGGCCGAAATGGCTGGTGCGTTAAGGAATTAAGCGACCCGCGTGATAATCTCACACCCTTACTTGATTTGGTGTTGGAGCATGTTGCGCCGCCCAAAGGCGATAAAAATGCCCCTTTTGCAATGCTCGCGACTCTTTTGGATTCCGACCCATTTCTGGGCCGTTGCTTGACAGGCCGCGTAATCCAAGGTTCTGCCAAGGTGAATGACACTGTTAAAGCCCTCGATTTGGACGGGAAAGTCATTGAAAATGGTCGTTTGACCAAACTCATGAAATTCGATGGCACAGAGCGCGTGCCCGTAACCCAAGTGAGTGTCGGCGACATTATCTGTATCGCGGGGTTAACCAAAGCCTCCGTGGCTGATACGATCGGCGCACCTGCGCTTACGACCCCCATTCAATCTACGCCGATTGATCCACCAACAATGGCGGTTATGATCACTGTGAATGATTCACCGTTCGCCGGGCAAGAGGGCAAAAAAGTAACCTCAACCATGATCCGTGACCGCCTGATGGCCGAAGCTGAAACCAACGTAGCCATTACATACCAAGAAAGCGACAATAAAGACGCTTTTGAAATTGGTGGACGTGGCGAATTGCAACTCGGTGTTTTGATTGAACAAATGCGCCGCGAAGGCTTCGAGCTCACTGTTTCTCGTCCTAGAGTGTTGTTCCAAGAAGAAGACGGCCAAAAGCTTGAACCAATCGAAGAAGTCACCATTGATGTAGACGAAGAATATTCATCAAACGTGGTTGATAAAATGAACCGTCGCAAAGCAGAAATGCTGGATATGCGCTCATCTGGTGCGGGTAAAACACGCCTGACCTTCCTTGCGCCTTCACGCGGGTTGATCGGTTACCAATCACAATTTATGACTGATACACGCGGCACAGGTGTGTTTAACCGTGTGTTCCATTCTTATCAACCCTATAAAGGCGATATTCCGCAACGCCGCCAAGGCGCGTTGATTGCGATGGAACAAGGCACAGCGGTGGCATACGCCATTTTCAACCTCCAAGATCGCGGTGCCATGTTCATCGGACACCAGACCCCCGTTTATGGCGGGATGATTGTGGGCGAACATAGCCGCGAAAATGATCTGGAAATCAATGTGCTAAAAGGTAAAAAACTCACCAACATGCGCGCAAGCGGTACGGACGAAGCCGTAACACTTGTGCCGCCCCGTAAAATGAGTCTTGAGGATATGATGGCCTATATCAACGATGATGAGTTGTTGGAAGTCACGCCGCAAAATTTGAGATTGCGTAAGTTGCATCTTTGCCCGCACGAGCGTAAAAAAGCCTCGCGTGCAAGTGCTTAAGACGAGAATGTCGAAAGTGTCGCGCACATGAAACTGATGGCTTTAAATTTACCACGTTCATTTGATGAAAACGCATTGGCGACGCTTTTTAAAAAGTTCGGCAACATAAAAAATTGCAACATCGTTATTGATGATCGCACGGGCAAATCAAAAGGCTTCGGCTTCGTTGAAATGGCCTTAGCACATGAGGGCGAAGTGGCCTTAAAGACTTTGCATGGCTCAAAGGTCGGCGACAATAAAATCCGCGTTAAAAAAGCGGATTGATCTTCAGAAAAATTACCTCTAGATAAAATAAGAGCATGCACCATTTCTGGCAACATGCTCTTAATATTTGTGATAACAAATTGAAATTAAGCGGCTTTGTCCTGCTCTTTTTCCCATTCTTTCACTTGCTTCTCAGCTTCATCTTGGGCAATATAGTCATTCCAATTAACAATCGTATATGTTATACTTATGCATGACATATCCAATATCATTTCGTCGCAAGGTTGTTGC
>JBBKXA010000180.1:0-7293 GCA_037969235.1 Bdellovibrionales bacterium
AGGGACGTAAGATAGTTTTTCAAGGTAACTCATTTCGTAAGGTCTGATACAAATTTCACCAACACTTTTAATCCCGCGAGCAACATCATACCCCATGATTCCCCCCGAAGTTACCCATAGTAAAGCAGCAGCATCTTTTAAATCACTCATGAGAGGAAGACCGACAAACAATGCTGTCGAAAGAAGAAAGGCTCCACCAGATAAGTACAAAGAATTTCGAACAATTGCATTTTTACTTTTAAAATGTGCCCGTACATCAACGAAATTGTCATCTAGCGCGATACCTTGCCTCGCCATATCGTCTTGAATTTTTTTCCATGTCTCATTGGTTTTCACCGCATTTTCATCAAAATAATAACTCATTTCAGGATTCATCAATAACGCGTATTTTAATTTTGATACGAATTTGTGATTTCTATCAAACCCTTTGATAGGGATAGAAATTGTGAAATTGCTACACTTCTTAAGTCGAGTACGAATTTCATCAACACGGCGTTCAAAATCATTATAAAAATGATAATCAAGCGCCACCGAAATATTATAACTATCTCTTAATTTATCACGATCCATATCAGTTTGATGCTTTGATTTTTGCATATTTTATCCAAACGCATGTTTAAATTTTATTTATAGCAATCGCCGTAAGGATATGTCAATAGAAAACGGCTTGGAGAATGAAATCAACCAAGCCGTTTATTTATCTCTCCAACTTTTAAGCCGGAGTTTTTGGGCTGAGGGTTTCGTGCCTCAACGAATTTGGAATTTTAATGTAGCGTTACGATTTTTCCTCCTGACGTACATTTTCAATTTGTTCCTTGACCGCCAATTTTTCTTTCTTCAAGCGGTTTAGATAAAAATCGGTAACAGATAAACTCTTCCTCGCATCCACAATTTTCATTTTTAAAATATTATGCTTGGCCTTAAGCGCCTCAATGCGTGAATTGGGATCTTTTTTGACGGACGTAAGTCGTTCTGCTGACATGCAATGCTTCCTTCTCTGCTAAATATGTTAGATATACTTAATTATAAGGCTACAATTTAATATAGAGCAAATTTGCTTCAGATCAAAAACGATCAATTGAAAATAAAACCAATAAAAACAACGTACTGTACCTGTGTACAAACACCAATTTAAAAAAAGCTTATTTCAACGCGAAAGCATATATTTGCCGTGATTCGTATAACGCTTATATATTCATTATGCGCCCAAGATTATTTACAAGGCGTTAAAATCACAAATCAAATTTCACACCTTGCGCGAGCGGTAATGCATCGGAATAATTAAGCGTCTGAGTGGCGCGGCGCATGTATGTTTTCCATGCGTCGGATCCGCTTTCACGCCCACCACCGGTTTCTTTTTCTCCGCCAAATGCGCCGCCAATCTCTGCGCCTGAAGTGCCGATATTCACATTCGCAATCCCGCAATCACTTCCCGTTGCGGATAAAAAACGTTCCGCTTCGCGCATATTCAACGTGAAAATGGCCGATGATAATCCTTGCGGCACCGCATTTTGCAATTCAATCGCCTCATCCAAAGTTTTATATTTCATTACATATAAAATCGGCGCAAATGTCTCATCGCATACCACGGCGCTCTGCTTTGGCATTTCCACAAGCACAGGCGTAACATACGCCCCACCTGCAACAGCGTCCGCCCGTGTACCACCAACAAGCACTTTACCGCCCTGCCCCTTCGCGGCCTCCAAAGCCTTCATCATACCCGCAAGCGCACCCTCATCAATCAACGGCCCCACTAGCGTATTATCATCCAGCGGATTACCAATGCGCACCTGCCCATACGCCGCCGTCAATTTCGGCACCAACGCATCATAAATATCTTCATGCACAAACAAACGCCGTGTAGACGTGCAGCGCTGCCCACATGTGCCCACCGCGCCAAACACAATCGCACGCAAAGCCATATCTAAATCCGCGCTCGGCGCAATCACCATCGCGTTATTCCCGCCAAGCTCAAGCAAACTGCGACCCATACGTTGCGCCACCTTCACACCAACCGCGCGCCCCATCGCCACACTGCCCGTTGCGCTCACCAGCGGAAACGCCTCATTTTCAACCAACGCCTCGCCAACGTCACGCGCACCAATCACAACCTGCATAAGATTATCCGGAATATCATGCCCCGCATCCTTGAAGCGCTTCGCCGCGCGATCAAAAATCGCCTCACACGCCAACGCCACCAAAGGCGTCTTTTCCGATGGCTTCCACACAACGGAGTTTCCACAAACAAACGCCAGCGCCGCATTCCAGCACCACACCGCCACAGGGAAGTTAAACGCCGTTATCACCGCCACAGGGCCAAGCGGATGCCACATTTCGCGCATATGATGTTCGGGGCGCTCAGAAGCAATCGTCAAACCATAAAGCTGACGCGATAGACCCACCGCAAAATCACAAATATCAATCATCTCCTGAACCTCACCCAGCCCCTCGGATTTGATCTTGCCGCATTCCACCGTGACCAATTGCCCAAGCTCATCCTTTGCTGCGCGAAGCTCCTCACCCAGCAGGCGGACAAACTCACCGCGCAGCGGCGCAGGCACAGTGCGCCATTTTTGAAACGCCGCGCTCGATTTATCCGCAACACTTTTAATGTCGGAAACCGTATGCTCTTTGATCTTGCCCAGAGATGATCCATCAATCGGCGTGAAAACCTCAAGGCTCCCGCCCGCATCGCTTTGAATGTCGAACGCTTTTAAAATTTCGCTGTAATTGGTCATGAATTGACTTTCTTTTTGTGCCGCTTGCATATCTGATTCTCCCCTATGTGTTTTTTTAGAGTTTAAACACCAAGCGCATAAAGGTCACCAAGAAATTATATTTTAAACCACAGATGAACACGGATGCGCCCAGATATTGAGTAAAATGAATAATTTATCCGTGCCTATCCGTGTTCATCTGTGGTCAAAAAACAAAGGCCTACAAAAACCCCTTATGCGTCTTAAGGAACTCAATTTCCTCATCCGTGCTCTCGCGCCGCAATATTTCGTTGCGGTGAGGGAAACGACCGAATTTTTCAATCGGCACATAATGGCGCTTAGCATACATATCCCCCGCAGGATTAGCCTTGGCCATCGCACCAAACAATTCCACCGATCTTTTTTGATCTGATAATTGCTCACTATGTTGAAACGGTAGATATAAAAATCCGCGTTTAACTGGCTCTAAAATCTGATCAAACCCCTTATGCACGGCTTCCTTTGCAACAAGCAATGCTCGCTCATCACTCTCAAAAGCCTGAGGCGTATTACGAAAGATATGGCGCGGAAATTGATCGAGCAAAATAATCAAGGCCAGCGCCCCATCCGCATCAACAGCCCATTGATTACACAACCCATCCGCCGCCATTTTTTGCGTCACTGCAAACCGCTCACGAATTTCCTCGTCTACCGCATCACTTTGTTGAAACCACTGCTGCGGCTCAAGTTGTTCGAACCAGTATCTAAGGATTTCGTTTTGAGTATCTCTCATACTCTAATGCACATCAGACCAGATGCGTTTCTTAACGCGATACATCACAAATGCGAATACAACGAGGAAGATCAAAGTCTTAATCCCCGTGCGCTTGCGCACTTCCATTTCAGGCTCAGCTGCCCATGCAAGAAATTCCACAATATCCTTGGCGTATTGCTCTACAGTCTGAGGGCTTTCATCCTCGTATACAACTTGACCATCACTCAAGGGCTTGGCCATTGCGATGATGTGTCCTGGCATCGCCGCGTTCCAATTTTGCCCAGGCAACAATGTCGTACCCGCAGGTGCTTCATGATATCCAGTCAAAAGACCATAAACATAATCAGGCCCATGATGGCGCGCTTTGGTGATCAACGATAAGTCAGGCGGCATCGCGCCATTGTTTGTCGCTTTGGCTTGTTGATCATTCGCGTAAGGATTGGGGAAATAATCGGATGGGCGCGCGGGGCGCTCAAACATATCGCCCTCATCATTTGGCCCATCTTCGACAGTATACTCCGCCGCGATCGCTTTGGTTTGGCTTTCATCATACCCCAAATCTTCTAGATTGCGGAACGCAATGCGTTTCAATGAATGACAAGACGCACACACTTCACGGTAAATTTTCAATCCGCGTTGCTGCGCGGCGCGATCATATGTGCCAAAAGGCCCGCTAAAGTGCCAATGCTGATGCTCCAACTTTGGTGCGTCACCAGCGGCGAATACTACGGATACGGGCAACACGAGGAAAACCGTCAATAAAACCAGAATATTTTTGCGCATGTTCATATCTCTTAGCCCTTATTTTCCGCTAATACTGCTTCATGAATGCTCGGTGGCAATTCGCGGCCTTTTTCATTTTTGCTAAGCCAAGGCAACAAAGCGAGGAAATACCCGAAATATAAAACCGTAGCAATCAAACCAAATACGCTCATGGGCAAACCCAATAATGTGGCATCTGCGGGTTGAGATCCAACATAGCCGAGGAAAATAAAATCCACCACAAGCAATAAGAGCAAGGTTTTATAAACAGGGCGAAAACGCGCTGAGCGTATAGGATGCGTATCCAACCACGGCAGAACAAACCACAATAAGATCGATCCAAACATTACAATCACGCCGCCCAATTTAGCGGACAAAATCTCAACACTCGTCAGCAATGGAATCATCCCATGCAACAACGCGCCCGCAATAACAAGAACAAAACCTGCAACCAAATAAAGCGGATTAGTCGTCATGGATTTAAAGGGCTTAAGCGCTTTACCTCCAACTGAAACCATACCTGTAAATGCTTTTAACAGCCCAAGTCCAACATTCCAAAAGAATGGCAAGAACATGATCCCAAATCCACCCAACATCACCAAATTGACCTTAAATGTCACAGCACGCAACATAGCGTAAAACGGTAAGAAATACCATTCAGGCACAATATGCGCCGGCGTCACCAATGGATCGGCAGGAATATAATTATCAGGATGCCCCAAAGAATTGGGCATAAAGAAAATAAACAGCGCAAACACAATAATAAACACGATAAGGCCAAAACTATCCTTCATCGTATAATAAGGATGGAACGGCAAAGTATCCTGCGGCCCTTTGGTATCAATGCCTAGCGGGTTGTTTGAACCCGTAATATGCAGAGCCCAAACATGCAGGAACACAACCGCAAAAATCACAAACGGCAGCAAATAATGCAACGCAAAAAACCTTGTCAGCGTGGGGTTATCAACACTAAACCCACCCCATAACAACGTCACAATGCTATCACCCACCAGCGGAATAGCGGAAAACAAGTTCGTAATCACCGTCGCGCCCCAAAGGCTCATCTGCCCCCACGGCAACACATACCCGATAAACGCAGTCGCCATCATGAGCAGGAATATCAACACACCCAAAATCCACAAAAGCTCACGCGGCTGCTTAAATGATCCGTAATACATCCCACGAAAAATATGAATATACACAGCAACAAAGAAAAACGATGCGCCATTCATGTGAATATAACGCAACAACCAACCACCATTCACATCGCGCATAATGCGCTCAACTGCGTCAAACGAATGCTGCGTATCCGCCGTGTAATGCATGGCCAAAACAATGCCCGTCACAATCATTGTCACCAACATGAACATCGCAATCGCACCGAAATTCCAAAAATAATTGAAATTGCGCGGTGTCGGGAATACGCCATATTCCTTTTGCAACATTGTAAAAATAGGCAAACGGCTGTCGATCCATTCAACAGTCGTATTTTCAAACGGTACGCGGTCTTTATTCGCCATAACTCAAACTATCCAATCTTAATAACAGTATCACTGATGAAGGTATAAGGCGGCACAGCCAGATTTTTCGGCGCAGGCCCTTTGCGAATGCGCGCAGAACTATCATAATGTGATCCGTGGCATGGGCAAAACCATCCATCAAAATCACCATGCGCATCGCTTGGCTTTTGCCCCTGTGGCACACAACCTAAATGCGTACAAATCCCAACTGCCACAAGCCACTCATCCTTTTGTACACGGTCTTCATCCGCTTCAGGATCAGGCAAATCATTCAGTTTCACAGCCTTTGCCTCCGCAATTTCCTCAGCAGTTCGATGCTTGATAAATACAGGCTTACCACGCCACATAACCGTACGCGCAGCCCCCACCGCAATACCGCTAATATCAACCTCGGTACTCGCCAACGCCAACGTATCTTTCGCAGGATTGAGAGAATTAATGATCGGCGCCGCCACACATGCAACACCAACCACACCCAAAGAGGCGGCTGTTAACTGCAGGAAATCGCGGCGGTTTGTAGGCTCGTCTGTATTATGTGCACTCATATTTCTTGATCTTCTTAGCTAAAGAATTGTTCGAACGAACATGTTTTACGCATCTATTAATACAATATCAAGCCCCGTTTAGCCAGTTTTTCTATTTAATGACCACAATTTTTTGGCTTTATTCCGCCTGAGTGTTCGTGCATAAAAGAAATCATGTTAAACATCGCCCTCTACCAACCCGACATCCCGCAAAATGTGGGCGCTATGATAAGGCTCTGCGCGTGCATGGGCGTGGGGCTGGATGTCATCGAACCCGCCAGCTTTCCTTGGGATGAAAAAAAAATAAAACAATCAGCAATGGATTATATCGGCGCACTGACCATTAATCGCCATACCTCTTGGAATGCGTTTAATACCGCTCGCGCCCCCCGCCGCGTCATCCTTATGACCACAAAAGCCGCCCTACCCTATACGCAATTCGAATTCCACCCCGATGATATTTTACTGGCGGGCAGCGAAAGCGCGGGCGTACCCGAACATGTGCATGACGCCGCCGATGCACGTGTACTCATTCCCATGCATGGCAAAATGCGCTCGCTCAATATCGTCAACGCCACATCAATGATTCTCGGCGAAGCCATAAGGCAGACATCATGAGCGATTTAGAAACAAAAAAACAAACTGCCAGCGATTGGTTTCGCGCGCTTCGTGATGAAATCTGCACCGCCGTCGAAGCTATAGAATCCGACTTAAGCGCAGGCAACACCGCCGATCAACCCGCCGCAAAATTCGAGCGCAAACCGTGGAGCCGCGAATCCGCCGATTTCCCCAACGAATCAGGCTCCATCCTCAAAGGCGGCGGAGAAATGTCCATCCTACGTGGGCGTGTATTCGAAAAAATTGGCGTGAATATCTCCATCGTCCACGGCACATTCGCTCCAGAGTTCGCAAGCAAAATCCCTGGCGCAGACAAAAGCAACGGCGATTTTTGGGCTGCAGGAATCTCCCTCGTCGCCCACCCCCAAAGCCCGCACGTCCCCGCTGTGCATATGAAC
>JBBKXA010000181.1:0-5949 GCA_037969235.1 Bdellovibrionales bacterium
CGCTGATAGGGATGACTGGCGTTGTGATCTGGCTTATTATCTGCTCAATGGTCAGCATATCGCCATCTTTGCCAGTGTGCTCTACGCGTTGCTTTTTTGGATATACATACTCCGCAAGCTTGCAGAGGCAATCCAGTGCTGATTTCGGGTCATTTTCAGCAACGCGATAAAGCCATTCTCTCATATCATCCGCGACATCCTCCATCAGCAAATTTAATGCCTCTTCAAAACGCTTTTTTTCCTTTGACGTTGTACCTTTGGGCTTTCCCGCTGGATTACCAGACTGACCAGCGATAAACCGTCCGTCCTGATCTCTGCCTCTATTTTCAGGGGTGTTATTGTCTTCTGCATCTTGGGTCATATAACTTTTCCTTTTTAAACTTTTTCAATCGCATTAATAAAAATGTCCCTCGGACATAGACACCCCCTTATAGGGGGTTGTCCTGTCTGTCCACTATGGAAGGGGGAGTAACTTCTGCTTGTCCCATTTTGTCTGGATTGTCCAGTAGAGCTATCAAATCATCTGAAACTATTACTAAGCCTTGCTTTACAAGCTCGCCGACTATTCGTTTATATGCTGTTCGTATTGCGTCTGTTGTGTTTGATTTTGCTATTCCTCCTTCTTTTAAGGCTTCTTTAAATTCTTCAATTGTCACGCTTTGAATTGGCTTTAAATCGCTACTGAACAGCCGTTCCTTGCCTTTATCATGGATGCTGGCTTTTAAAATTTTAAACCCCTTATGTTGTTGTGGTGTAAGCTTTCCCTTTGTGTCTGCGCTCGACTGGTCAATGCTCACCAATGCCGCGCCTTTAAGTGGGATGTTACCTTCAGAATGAGGAACAGGTGTCATCACAAGCTTAAAATTAAGATCTGAAGGGTCTTCACTTTCTTTTGTTTTCTCAGAGTGAAGTGTAATGAAATCACCTTTTTTAGTTACTTTATATTCATGGTCCATTGCACCTTTGAGGGCAACAGAACCTCGCGCTCGGCCATCATCGCTAAGCCCGCTATGGTGAACAATTAAGGCCGCAGCATTCCATTCATTCTTTATGAAATCTATGTGATTGACGAAACTATTCATCTCTTTTGTTGAGTTTTCGTCACCATCTCCAAAGTTTCGCGCAAGCGTATCAACCACAATTAAGGAGGGCTTTTGGTTGTGTATTCGTGAAAGTTCATCAACAGCATGCGCGACTTCTTGTGCATTTTGAAGATTGCAAAGCTGAGCGGGTCTTTTTGAGATAAACAATGGCGCACTTTCAAGGCTTACATCATTTCGAATTTCCCATGCTTTTAAGCGTTTTGCTATACCATTATGACCTTCGCCAGCGATGTAAAATACAGCGCCTTGCTCGACCTCATATCCGTGATACGAGGTTCCTGTAGCAATACAACATGCCATATCAATACTAATAAAGGATTTTCCTGTTCCAGATTTTCCAAATATACAAGATAGCGTGTGCTCTTCTAAATATTGATTTATTAACCATTGAGGGGGGCGAATATTTTGTGTTAATTCACCCGCAGAAACAAATCCATATTGATGGTTTGGCTGATCATTATATGCGTTTTTGAAGCTCAATTCTTTAGTGTGCTTTATTTCTTTTGACCCAGAACCTCTATACCCGCTCTGCTTAGCCATATGAAACAAAGATCCTAATGACACACTCCCAGAAGAACTGAAACCGTTCCATTTTTTTACACACTCTCCTTGCTTATATTTGTTGCCCTTGGCACTCCATTCATCCCAAATGTGAACACCAAAGCCTCCCGAATGAAGAGCCATACCAATGGTAAGCCATTCCTCGTAAGACATATCAGGATCAAGAAATGACAGCATTTCATGAACATTTTCTGGTGATAAAGCATTGATATACTGTTGTTGTTTTTGCCCATTTGAAGGGTTTTTGAAACAGAAGAACTCAATTAACTCTGGTGACGGGCTATTCAGTACAAAATTCATATTGCCCTCCCTCTGGATGGATTGAGGGAGGTGCTACGATGTACCCTCCGTCAGCACGAATATCAACATCAGATTTATGCATTTTTACGCTGCATTTAATTTCAGCGTCAGGGGGGTAACTATAGTAATAATGAAACCCTTTCCGCGTTTTAACAGTCGGTAATGCGCCCAAAGATGGGAAGTTATCTGGATATTCCCCATCTACATCGACAACAAAAAAACCGCTAATTTTACCTGTAGCAATACCAATGTTAGCTTCAGTGTTTTCTGTCCACCAACGCTTTACCTGATCAGGATCATTAGAAGCATCTTTAAAGCCATTTGCCGTCAGAGGTTTTTTGCTTTTAGGTATCAAAGGGAAAACATGCCAGCCACGTTCAATATAGCTTAAAGCGGCCAGCATAAAAGAATTAGGAAGCAAAGACTGAGCTGCATCCGAAGCTATAAGCTCCGCGTTCATAGTTTTGAAAGAAGTCATCTTATTCCCCTTTGGGTAAGTGAGGTTTAAGATAGTCCATAATTATTGAACGCAATACCTCTCGATCTGGAGTGTCATTATCGGGAACATCAAGCATCGCATATGTTAAAACGCGCACTTTCTCTGAAAGAATGAATAATTCAGCTTCTTTACCAACTAACTTTTCAGCTAGATTTATTAATTGTTGGTTATCCATTGCTTATGCCTCCTCATTCTGAGCTTTGTAAGCTGGAAGGTCGTTTGCAAAACGCTCGGACTCAGCGCGAGTGATCATGCTCAGTTTGCCTAGTTTTACTAATTTAACTTTGCCTGCATTGGCAAGTTTATAGCCTGTGGTGACTCCAAAACCATTGGACTTACACCATTCACGGAAGGGGAATAGATCGGGCTGCATAATTATATCTCCTGTTTATATTGAAGCCATGCGCGTTCATATATGCGCTTACAGTTTCAATGGTAACGGAGCAGAAAGTTGAAATATATTTGTTAGTTATTCACGAGCTACTCATGAATATAATTTTTTAAAACTCGAGAAACGGTTGGTTGGCTTATGCCTAAATCAGCAGCTATTACTTTTTGATTGACTTTGCCATTTTCCTTCACATAATTTGAAACTTTCATTATTATTTCTTCAGATTGTTTATTTCTAGTAAGAAGTGATTTTTCAATGGCGAGGGCTTTTTGCCTTGCGGCAGGCTCCATATTGCTTGTGCAAGCTTTCAAAATGCGTATGCGATGATTGCCGAGCCGAAACCCGCCTTCGATTAGCTCTTTAATGGCTTGTTGATTGGCTGCCTCAAAATCAGCGAAAGATACTTTGATCAGTAAAGCAATGATTGAAGTTAAATCATTGATATTTTCATCAAGATAATTTGACAGAGGTTGGTAATCCTCAAGTAATAACTCAAAAAATAGACCAATCGTAGTGATTGCGCTAATGTTAGCTTTATTGTCGTCTAGTATTTTTAGCAAACCCTGTATTAACTGCTTTTCTCGTTTTTCATCAATTGTGTGATCTTGCTCATTCAACGTATCTAAAGCCAATGTGAGTGCTTGCCATTCGCCATGGTTATTAACTATTTTAGTCTGCGCCATCATACGCCCCCAAACTTCGCTTTAATAACTTCACCATGCCCCGCCAGCGTATCAATATAGTCTGCGTACCTTTGCATCATGGCTGTTCGTTGGGGCAGATATATTGTGCGATCATAAGCGCGGCGTGTGTTATCGCCCTTGGCATGGGCGAGTTGTGTATCAACAATGTCATGTGAGTAATCCAAGTTCTCCATAAGCGTTGTCATGGCTAATGCTCTGAAGCCATGGCCCGTCATTTTGCCCCGATATCCAAGGCGTTTAAGCCCCATAAGAATAGTGTTGTTGCTCATGGGGGTTTGAGGGCGAACTTGATTTGGAAAAACATAGGGCGTATATAAGCGCTCGGTTTCTGCTTTTTGCTCTTTAAACAATTCAAGCACTTGGCGTGATAGTGGCACGATATGGGGTTTACCCATTTTCATGCGCTCTGCGGGTATCTCCCAAATGGCTTTGTCTAGATCAATTTCATCCCATGTGGCGTGAATAAGCTCGCTGGTGCGAACGAAGGTAAGCATGAGCAAGTATATGCCCCGTCGTGTTTGCGGGAATAATCGTGCTTCGTTTCGCTCCAATGCTTTCAGGAATGGTGGTACTTCCTTTATATCAATGGTGGTATAATGAGTTGTTTTATTGGGGGTTAAAGCACCTGTTAAATCTCTTGATGGATCACGCGGGTTTTTGCCAGTTGCTACGCCATAGCGGAATATTTGCCCGCAATATTGTTTGACGCGCCCTGCGAGATAATGTGCGCCGCGCTCTTCAATCTTACGCAGCGTTGCGAGTAATTCGGGCGGTTCTATTTCTGCAATAGGGCGCTTGCCAAGGTCTGGGAATGCGTTGCGCTCCAAAGTGTTCAGGATTTTTTGCGCGGTTTTGGGTTGCCATGTGTGGCTTTTCTTTTCGTGCCACTCCAGAGCAACGGCTTCGAATGTATTGGCCGCATTCAGTATGGCTTCTTGTTTTTTTTGCTTTTTATCTTGTGACGGGTCTATACCATCGGCAATAAGTTCTCTGGCTTCATCGCGGCGTTTACGTGCTTTTAAAAGCGATACATCGGGAAATATGCCTAGGGCTAAGTGTTTTTCTTTTCCAAGGTGCCTGTATTTTAATCGCCAGTATTTTGAGCCAATAGGCATGACTTGTATATATAAGCCACCTCCATCGCTCTTGCGGTATAGCTTTTCCTTGCCTTTGAAGTTGTTGCATTCTGTATGTGTTAACGGCATTTGGTGGTATCACCTTTCTTGGTTGGTGGTATATTCCACCTATTATACCACCAATAAATGCGGTTGCAAGCGAGTGTGGGCAATTAGTCGTGTGCACGAATGATGAGTAAGTCCTTTGGTGTGCGGGACTTTTGCGGCTTATAATGAATGTTAGTGAATGAAGGCGAAGAGATAAATGGGGCGACCGACGGGACTTGAACCCGCGACAACTCGGATCACAACCGAGGGCTCTACCAGCTGAGCTACGGTCGCCACACAAAAAAATAAATGATTTGTTATTGTATTTGGTGCGGCTGAAGGGACTTGAACCCCCACGCCCGAAAGCACCAGAACCTAAATCTGGCGTGTCTACCAATTTCACCACAGCCGCGTAAATACACAACAGTCATTTATTCGCCACTAGGAATAAGGGGTATTGAAAATAAATTCAAGAGTTTTGTGTTGTTTTAATTTGGGGCGTTATCGTCATGGTCTTGCGTAGAGTGTTTATTATTAAACAAGCCGTTTTTAGCTCTAAGTACTCCATAGGCTATTGGCAAAACAAGTAATGATGGTAAAAGGGATTTATCGTTAACAAAATTATAAAGCAAGTTTGCTCCTGCAATTATAAATGAAAGTCGAGCATCACCAAGTTTTGATCCTCGATCAGCTTCCCAAAATGCTTTTGCAAATTCTGAGATTTTGTTTGTTTTTTGTTCGTTAATGCTCATTGTCATTTTCCTTAGCTTTTAGTTTCTAGTCGGTTTTATAATAATCATTGCGATAATGCAAGCAAATAATAAAAAACACTTGGAATCAATGTGGCTATGCGCTAAAACCCTACGACATATAAATTTTACCCGCAAAAAAAGGACGCCGCGATGAGCATGAAAGTTAAAGAAATTAAATCTGAAGGTTTGAGCCACGAGTTGGAGATTACTATTCCCGCCAATGATATTGACCAACGTGTTGATGTTAAGCTTAAGGAAGTGGGCGCGACGGCTTCGCTTCCGGGTTTCCGTCCGGGTAAAGTTCCTGCTGCGATGTTGAAAAAGCGCTACGGCAAAGCGATCATGGGTGAGATATTGGAGGCGGCGGTAAACGAGACTTCGCAAAAAGCCTTGCAAGACAAAAAGATCAAGCCCGCGCTTCAACCAAAAATTGAAGTCAAAAGTTTTGATGATGGGAAAGATCTTGTATATACCGT
>JBBKXA010000182.1:0-5489 GCA_037969235.1 Bdellovibrionales bacterium
GATGTCAGAAACCGCAAAAATGCAACTTAATATGTTTATGTAACAAAGGGTTACGAGATGAGTTTCAACCTTAACATTACCCAGGAGGCCGCTGAAGTCTTTTCTCGCTTTTTAAATGATGACTCACAAGGCATTCGTCTTGGCGTTAAACCCGCAGGTTGTTCGGGCTTTGAATATTCAGAGCCAGCTTTAGTTTCGGCTAATGATGACACCTCAAGCGATTTAGTGATCGAACAAAACAATATAAAAATTTTTGTCGACCCCATCAGTGCACAATATTTAGACAATGCGACTGTGGATTTCATCAAGAAGGGGGTAAATAAACTTATTCATTTCGATAATCCAAATGTAGAGGATGCATGCGGTTGCGGTTTAAGTTTTAGCGCGAAGCCTGCACCTTAGCCGCCTCATCCTTCGCTTCCAACGCTTCCAGTATCACAGCCGCGTGCGCACCATCCTTATGGGCATTCTCACTTAAATAACGCTTCCAAGCCTTCGCACCTTTTTGTTGATGGTACAGCCCCAAAATATGCCGCGATATTGATTTAACCGGCGTGCCGTACGCCTCGTACTGCTCAGCCGCGTAACGCGCCATGATACGGGCAATCTCATCCCGCTCCAAAATATCGATATGGCCAAAAATTGCCTGTTCAATCTCTGCGAGAAAATATGGGTTCGAATAAGCTTCACGACCAATCATCACGCCATCTAGCGTGTTTTTATGCGAGCATACACCTTCAATATCCGTAATGCCGCCATTCAATATAATCCGCAAATGCGGATAGCGTTCTTTAATGGCGTGTACGCGTTCATAATTAAGCGGCGGAATTTCACGATTTTGCTTCGGTGAAAGCCCCTTAAGCCAAGCCTTGCGCGCATGAATAATAAATGTGTAGCAACCCACATCGGCGATGGCGTTAATAAAATCACTTAAAAATGCAAAATCATCCAGCTCGTCAATGCCAATGCGACATTTCACGCTTACAGGAATTGACACGGTCTTTATCATCGCATTAATGCACTGCGCAACATGCATAGGCTCACGCATCAAACATGCGCCAAAACGCCCGCTTTGTACCCGATCCGATGGACAGCCACAGTTCAAATTAATCTCATCATACCCATATTCCTCACCCATACGCGCGCAAGCCGCCAAATCTTGCGCATCTGATCCACCCAATTGCAAGGCTACACGATGTTCCGAACGATCAAAGCGTAAAAAACGCTCCCGATCACCGTGAAGTAACGCTCCAGTCGTCACCATTTCGGTATATAGCGCCACATTCGGCGCAATCAAACGGTGAAAATACCGACAATGACGATCCGTCCAATCCATCATCGGCGCAACAGAAACTTCGAATTTTGTCGGTTTTTCTTGATTCATAAATTTTTTTTACCATACTAGATAACATGATGTTTCAAAAATTTATCCTTATGGCTGTTTTTTCTTTCCTTTGTCTCGCGCCCCACCTCGCGTACGCCCAAAATGATGAGGATTCAAGCGCCTTTCGCACCACCGAATTCCCTCTGCCACGCTTTGTATCGCTACGCTCGGATGAGGTGTATGTACGCACAGGACCAGGGCGAAAATACCCCGTAAGCTGGATTTTTAAAAAGAAAGCACTCCCCGTCGAAATCGTACTAGAGTATGACGCATGGCGCAAAATCAAAGATATTGATGGCGAAGAAGGGTGGATTCACAAATCGCTATTAAGCGGACGTAGAACTGGCATTGTTAGCGAAAATGACGAAATCAAAATGTACAAAAAACCAAGTGATAGCAGCGGCTTACTGGCTAAGCTTGAACCAAAATTCGTTGTGAAAATTGATCGCTGCGGGCAGGGCTGGTGTTACGTTGATGCCCAAGGCTTCGAGGGATGGGTGCAACAAAAATCAATTTGGGGTGTTTACGCAGACGAGCAATTCGATTAGAATCAATACAAGTAGGCAATTTTCGCCGCATCAACCCACCCTTAAGGCGTAATTCCTCCGCGCTTTTATTAATCAAAAACGATAAATTTATGTTCGCTCTGACCAACAAGCCCGAAATGGCCGCCAGACTCTACTCTGGACTCGTGAATCTCGCGAGCGATCCTGCGCGAGGCGTCGATTGCATGAAGGTTATTCAGCATATCGCCGGCGTACTGACCGAAACCTATCTCGTATTTGACGAACCTGACATCGCTATGGACGCTTCATTCAAGGAATTGTCTGGTCTTTTAGGATGCTTGCCTTCTAATCAAAAACTCGATATCGGCGCACTTCCGCCAGCCAACATCATTGATTTCGAAACCGAACGCGGACGCATGGCGGCGCGGCTTTTCTTCGAAGAATGGCTCGATTGCGCTTACGAATTCCACAGTCTTATATTGGTCGTTATCCAAAATATCCTCTGTAGTTGGGAAGCTGATGGGCAGCCACGCGCTGAAACCTTCCGTTTGCTCGTGGAATGTACGCATAAATGCATGTCTTTCGAATTAGCAGCGCAAGAGCTTTGCGACATTGTGATTGAAAAGAAAGTCGCGCTAGAAGGCTGGAGCCTTGGCGATAGCATAGCATCATTAAGTGCCGTAGCCGGACGCCGATTGGCGCAATCGCTGAATATGGATGCCTGTATGATTTTCCGCGGCAATGACCTACCTGAAAATCTCGATCATGTAGTTTATGTTATGACACAAGAAGCCGTACGCCTTGGTGTTCCCGCAGGCACAGACTGGCGTTCAGGGCTGGCCGCCAACGATGTCCCCGTCAGCGCTCCCATAGATTTAATCATCAGCATCGAACCATATTGCTCCAGCTTCTTCAAAGCCATAAACATGCACAGCCAATATGAACAATCCGTGGCCTGCGCAAAAGCAGCTGGGCGTATGCTCGCCGTAGCTGCAGGTGGCGAAGTCCCTGAAATGGAGCCCGCCATCGCCAAACCACTTGCCATGGCCGCCATCACAGAAACTTATAAATCCGTCTGCATGGAACAAGCGTGCGTTTCGCTTTAACGCATCTTGCCCTACGATGAGAATCTCCCTATAACGTTAATTGGAATGTAACGTTAAAAGGAATCGAGAACACATGGCTTTCGAACAAAAATCCAGCTATTCATACGAAGATATCATCCGCTGCGGCGAAGGTGAGCTATTTGGTAAAGGCAACGCGCAACTACCGCTTCCGCCGATGCTGATGTTTGATCGCATCACCAATGTTGATGCCGAAGGCGGTGAAAATGGTAGGGGCGTAATTGAGGCGGAATTTGATATCAATCCTGACCTCTGGTTTTTTGCTTGCCACTTCAAGGGCGATCCCGTTATGCCCGGATGCTTGGGCTTAGATGCGCTCTGGCAGTTATTGGGTTTCTATTTGGGGTGGACAGGTGCATCAGGTTCAGGGCGCGCTTTGGGCTTGGGCGATTTAAAGCTCACGGGCCAAGTAAAGCCAAATGTTAAGTTGGTCAAATATGTCGTTGATATTAAACGCGTTATCAACCGCAAGCTCGTCCTCGGCATCGGCGACGGCAAAATGTACGCCGACGGCGAAATGATCTACGAAGCCAACGGTTTAAAAGTTGGGCTGTTTGATAACGCGCAAGATTAGTTCTAATTAAAATCAAGCGGCGTTGCTTCACACGCGCCCGTATTATCTGGAAACACATACTGCGCAAAACCAGCGATTTTGCCTTCGTCAGAGTGCGCAAAAACTTCTGTGATGCTAAGTTCAGCTAAATCATCATTGATTTGAGCTGTGCGATCAGCACAGAAATCTTCGTTGCTTAATTCTAAGATTTTCGGATCAACAGCCTGTGTAATCGTATAAGTTTGCAATCCGCAAGACTTATTGAATACTGTGTCGTAATTTCTAAATGCGCCATCTTCAGGCGTATAATTCACATTTATTTGAAGTTGATTAGAGGGGGCTATAGCGTCAACAGCATCAAGACTGCTTGAAAATTTTTCAAAAGAGTGACTCAAGTTTTCGTTAATACCTGTACACAAACTTTCTCTTGTCTGTGCGCGTTTCTCAACATCGCTAGTGGCACCCATAAACACTAAAAAACCTGCTGTGAGTGTTAAAAACGCACCTGTAGCTACAGCTCTGACCATCAATTCATCGGCGACTTCATTCAACACTTCTTTAGCCATTCTGTATATCCTTTTCAATAACTACGCCAAATCTACTTAGTATCTGGAAATATGTCAAGAAAAATATTGTCAATAGAATAAAAAATCTTTTGCGTCTACGCCCCGCACCGTTTAGATTATCAATCATGAGAAGAGTAGTCGTCACAGGTTTGGGGATTGTTTCCTGCATAGGAAATAATCAGGATGAAGTTTTAAAAAGCTTGAAAGCAGGGCGCTCTGGCATAACAGCCGCGCCTGAATACAGCGAACTTGGCTTCCGCAGCCAAGTCTACGGCAAACCTGATATCGATTTATCCGCGCAAATAGACAAGCGCCTCTGGCGCTTTATGGGCGATGCCGCGGGATATGTGCATCTTTCAATGGAACAAGCCATCAAGGATGCCGGCCTCGATGAGGGGCTTGTATCAAATGAACGAACTGGAATTATTGTCGGATCAGGCGGCCCATCAACGCGCGCCCAAGTCGCCGCGGCCGATATTACGCGTGATAAAGGCCCCAAACGCGTAGGCCCGTTTGCGGTCCCCAAAGCCATGTGCTCCACCACATCAGCCACCGCCGCCACCAATTTCAAAATCAAAGGCGTGAATTATTCAATATCTTCGGCTTGCTCGACCTCCGCGCACTGTATCGGCAACGCTACGGAAATGATCCAGTGGGGCAAACAAGATATTATGTTCGCAGGCGGCGGCGAGGAGCTAGACTGGACGTTATCCGTTTTATTCGATGCTATGGGCGCGATGAGCAGCAAATATAACGACACACCATCAAAAGCCGCACGCGCATATGACGCAGATCGCGATGGATTCGTTATTGCAGGCGGCGGCGGTATTTTAGTGCTGGAAGAACTCGAACACGCCAAGGCTCGCGGCGCAAAAATTTACGGCGAAATCACAGGCTACGGCGCAACGTCCGACGGCGCAGATATGGTTGCCCCCAGCGGCGAGGGCGCAGTGCGCTGCATGAAACATGCGCTGTCCACTGTGCGAACTCCCGTGACCTACCTCAATTCACATGGCACATCAACACCCGTGGGCGATGTCACAGAGCTCGGTGCAATTCGCGAAGTTTTTGACGGCAAAACAATCCCCCCCATCAGCGCAACCAAATCCATGACGGGCCATTCACTCGGCGGTACAGGCGTTCAGGAAGCGATCTATTGCTTATTAATGATGAAAAACAACTTCATCGCCCCCAGTATCAATATCGAAAATATAGACGAAGCCGCTGCCGATATGCCTATCGCCCGCACCCGCATCGATGACGTAGATCATCAAACCGTACTATCCAATTCATTCGGCTTCGGCGGTACAAACTGTACGCTCGCGATGAGTGTATATAAGGATTGATGAATGTTAT
>JBBKXA010000183.1:0-28378 GCA_037969235.1 Bdellovibrionales bacterium
CTTTTGCGGGCATAGGCGCAGAAATCGCGGCATTAATCGGCGAGCACGCCTTCGATTACATGGATGCCCCATTGCAACGTGTCTGCGGCGCAGACGTACCCATGCCCTACGCCGCAAACCTAGAAAAACTAGCGATACCGCAAATAGAGCAAATTATCGCCGCCGCGAGAAAGGTTTGTTATGCCGATTAATATTACAATGCCAGCATTATCCCCAACCATGACAGACGGAACATTGGCCAAATGGTTGAAGGCCGAGGGAGACGCTGTTGAATCTGGGGATGTGATTGCCGAGATTGAAACCGACAAAGCAACCATGGAAGTCGAAGCTGTAGATGATGGTATAATTGGTAAAATTCTGGTGCAGGCCGGAACGCAAAACGTGCCAGTCAACGATGTAATTGCGGTTTTGTTGGAAGAAGGAGAGAGCGCAAATGATATTAAATCATCTCAGAAAGTCGATACGGCAAAATCTCCAGCAAAAAGTGATGGGTCTAAACCTCAGCCAAAGGCCGATGCTTCCAAAAACTCTGAAAAATCCCCTGTGCCAATAGAAAAGTCAATGACCCATCAAAGTGAAACGCATGATCGTGTCTTTGCATCACCTCTCGCCAAACGCATTGCGAACGACAAAAACATTGACTTATCAACAATTAAGGGCTCAGGTCCAAAAGGGCGCATAGTTAAAAGTGATCTTGAGGGCGTATCGTCAGGCGGTGCAAAATCGACGCAAGAACAAGTCAATGACCCTGTGTGCAACTCTGTGGAAGGCTTGAAAAAGAATGTTTTTGGAATGACTTACACGGAAATTCCAAACAACAACATCAAAAAAATCACAGCCAAACGCCTGCTTGAATCCAAGACGCAAGTGCCGCATTTTTATCTCACAATCGAATGTGTGCTGGATAAACTCATGGCCGCGCGCAAGGAAATCAACGAAGCCGCAAACGGCGAATTTAAGCTATCGGTGAATGATTTTATAATCAAAGCCTCCGCTATGGCACTCAAATCCTATCCTGCTGCCAATGTAAGCTGGACAGAAGACGCCGTACACCAATATCATTCATCTGATATTTCAGTAGCGGTAGCCACGCCCAATGGTCTCATCACTCCGATTATCAAACATGCTGAGCAAAAAGGATTGCGCGCAATTTCATCGCAAATGAAAGAATTGGCAGGCCGCGCTCGCGAAGGCAAGCTCAAGCCTGAGGAATTCCAAGGCGGATCATTTTCAATCTCCAATCTCGGTATGTTTGGAATCAAAGAATTTTCCGCTATCATAAACCCACCGCAAAGCTGTATTCTCGCAGTCGGCGCAGGCGAACAAATGCCTAAAGTGGTCAATGGCGAGATCAAAATCCAAACGATTATGAACGTGACACTGTCCACCGACCATCGCTCAGTTGATGGCGCGGTTGGCGCGGAATGGCTACAGCATTTCAAACGTTATATCGAAAACCCTGTTTCTATGTTACTGTAATTAACTTTTAAATTAAGGAGAAAACTATGCGTTTATTTGTGTTAATTTGCTTGTTTGCACTTCCACTCACAGCCTGCAAAACAACAGCTCAAGACGGCGACCGTCGTATTAGCGTTGAGGACGGGTATCATAAAGATGCCCCTCATGATGGTAAATTCTGCCCGCCAGGCCATGCCAAAAAAGGCTGGTGCTAAATAAATGATTAAGCACCTTCCCATTGTTGGTGTTATGGGCTCCCATGAAAAAGAATGGGACGAATTCGCGCGCCCTGTCGGTGAATTGTTAGCAAGACGCGGCTTTCATTTATTGACTGGAGCAGGGGATGGAGTCATGCGCGCCGTCGCAAAAGCATTTACAAGCGTAGACGATCGACAAGGCGTTAGTATAGGAATCAAGCCAGCCATTGATTATAAAGGGGAGAGACTATCCGAAGTCGACTACCCCAATCCTTATATCGAAATCCCGATGATCACCCCTTTAAGCGCTAAGGCGCAAAGTGATGCAATGCCATTTAGCCGCAACCTGGTCAATGTAATGACGAGCAAAGCTCTAATTATTCTACCTGGTTCTCATGGCACAAAAAACGAAGTCTCTCTCGGACTGATGTATGAAAAGCCACTGATTATGTTTGGCCCGGACAACGCCTTTACAAACTTCCCGGAAGAGCCTTTACGAGCCGATAATATAACCCATGTAGAACAATTCCTTGATGACGTTTTCGGTGAGGTTTAGCCATGAGCGAAGAGTTAAGTGATGAAGGGCAGTCTTTTCCTGTTGAACATGTCGAAGATAAATACCTAAAGCTTATTTGGAGCGGCGCGCTATTTTTCATCATTGGCCTCGCTGCAATGCTCGGCGCGTTTTTATATATGAGCTACACTGGTCAATATAAAAAAGATTACCAAACAATGTCACAGGTTCTGCCATTCCTGCTCGTATTTATACCTGTTTATGGCTATAAAATCCTTGCGCAAGGTCTTCAGGAACGTAAACTGTACCGTGAAAGTGAATTCGAAGATCTTTATATGACCGACTTAGGCCTAGCGGCGCCAATAATTTTATTGGAAGGCAAAACACGCGACACTCTTCGCGAGAAAAAAGAATCCGATTTTCAAATCCTTTGGTCTGATATCGATCAATTTATTGTTGAGCCTATTAGAGGCTCCAAGAAATATAGCTCCCCTACCTATTATAAAATAACATTGAAAAATAAAGCCAACCCTCGTGATACAGCTTTTTTTATTCTACGCGATTATTTCGCTAGCCAGGAAAGCAAAATTCTAGATTATGTACGTCTAAATTTAGCGCCAGAACAAATTATTCTCAATGATGAAATAAGAAAGAGTGAAACATGAGTACTTCATCCAACGATAAGCAATTTGATCTGATCGTCATCGGTGGTGGGCCAGGGGGCTATGTGGCCGCTATACGCGCGGCGCAACTCAAAATGAAAGTGGCCGTGATCGAGGCAAATCATCTCGGCGGTATCTGCTTAAACTGGGGGTGTATTCCCACTAAGGCACTTCTGCGCTCTAGCGAGGTTTATCACTTAATGAAAAATGCAGAAAGCTTCGGACTTTCCGCCAAAGACGTACGCTTCGATATTGAAAAAGTCGTTAAGCGCTCCCGCACTGTGTCTAAACAGCTATCCGCAGGTATAGGGCATTTATTAAAAAAGAATAAAGTCACGGTAATTGAAGGCTACGCCAAATTGAGCGGGCAGGGTAAAGTGACGGTTGAAAATGACACGTACACCGCAAAACATATCATCATCGCCACAGGCGCAAGAGCGCGGAGCTTACCGGGGCTAGAGGCTGATGGAAAGCAAATCTGGTCATACAAGGAAGCCATGGTGCCTACAAAGATGCCCAAATCCTTGCTGGTCGTTGGTTCTGGCGCAATAGGCATGGAATTCGCAAGCTTTTATCGCACGATGGGAGTAGAGGTGACCGTAGTCGAAGTTATGGATCGGATTTTACCTGTGGAAGATGAAGAAATATCGGCTCTTGCACTTAAAAGCTTTGAAAAACAAGGCATGAAAATCAAAATAGGAGCACAGGTTAAAAAGATTGATAAGAACAAAAACAGTGTAACCGCGCATGTTGAAAGTAATGGAAAAATCGAAAAAATTGAAGTCGAAGCGGTGATTATGGCCGTAGGTATCCAAGCCAACACCGAAAATATTGGTTTGGAAAAAACTAAGATAAAACTAGATCGTGGACATATTGTGACGGATGAATATATGCGTACAGCGGAGCCAAATGTTTATGCGATCGGCGATGTCGCTGGCGCACCATGGCTGGCGCACAAAGCATCGCATGAAGCGATAATATGCGTTGAAAAAATAACAGGCCAAAAAGACGTACACCCTATGAATAAGCTGAATATTCCCGGTTGTACATATTGCCACCCACAAATCGCAAGTGTTGGACTGACCGAAGCCAAAGCCAAAGAAGCCGGTCATAAAATTAAAGTCGGACGTTTCCCGTTCATGGGCAACGGCAAAGCGATTGCACTGGGTGAGCCTGAAGGATTAGTTAAAACAATATTCGATGAAAAGACGGGCGAATTGCTGGGTGCGCATATGATTGGCGCGGAAGTCACTGAACTAATTCAAGGCTATGTCGTTGGCAAAACTGCTGAACTGACTGAAGCGGAATATATGCACACAATTTTCCCGCACCCAACGCTTTCCGAAATGATGCATGAAGCCGTACTTGATGCGTACGGCAAAGCTATTCACTTTTAAAAAGGCCGCAAAATAATGGCGTTTATTGACCGCGTAATCGGGCCCGATGAAAAATTAATCGGGATAATGTCCGTGCACTGGATTTACGGAGCTAAAGGACTCGCATGGTTTGCGGGCTTTGTGGCACTTGGGATTTGGCTAAATAGTCTTTTTGGCGGATGGAGCTTGCACTTGGGAGCGCGGGGCGAAGGTTTGCTCATGATCTCACATTACGCTGTAATCACCTGCACAATCATTGGTGCAACATTGTTACTATTTTATTTGATTATGATGGTAACTACAGAGTTAGGCTTAACAACAAAACGTATTATTTACAAACGTGGCTGGCTCATGGTCGATGTCAAAGAATCTGACCTTGAAGAAATTAAAGCGGCAGAGGTTGATAATGGCTTGTTTGGGCGTATATTGAACTATGGATACATAGAATTTGACGCCCGCTTTGTCGCCAATACACGCTTACCAGCCATTCGCGATCCATATCGGTTCGTTAAAGCTCTTAATGAAGCACGCAGCACAATTAAAGAGGGAGAGTTAGGCTTTATTCATGGGCACGTACAAGAGGTAGAATCCGTCCCCCATAACATGAAAGAAGATCGCTACCATGCAATAGAAGACAATCCCGCACAGGCACTTGCTAATATGATGACAGATACTGCGGATGATATTGATGAAAAATTGCACTATATTGAAAAAGATAGCGATCAAATTAAGCGGAGTGTAGAAAAGGGAAAACTTCCCGAAGGGCATAGCGCAGAAACAAAAACACCCAAGCAAAACAAGGAAAATACAAAATCAAAGCCAGTCATTTTCCCTCGAGATTTAAAAAAACAGAAAAAACTATTGCGTGATAAGATGAAAAGTGTTTTTAAACGTAATACGAATAAGAAAAGCGATGACATATAATCCAAAGTTATTAGACAAGGCCAAGCGCCATCCTGAAAAACAAAAAAATCCGGACCGTCCTGCAGGACGAAAACCAGATTGGATACGTGTGCCTGCGCCCCAAGGTAAAGTGTATGCCGAAACCAAAGATATCGTGCGCAAACATAAACTAACCACCGTTTGCGAAGAAGCGGGTTGCCCGAATATTGGTGAATGCTGGCAACAAAAGCACGCGACATTTATGATCATGGGTGAAGTCTGTACGCGTGCTTGCGCTTTTTGCAACGTCGCCACAGGTAAACCCGAAGCGCTCGATAAGCTAGAGCCGCTACGTGTTGGCGTCGCAACTAAGCAAATGGGGCTCAAGCATGTAGTGGTCACATCCGTAGATCGTGACGACCTCGCCGACAGTGGCGCAGAACATTTCGCAAAAACAATTCTGGGCATTCGTATGAAAAGCCCAGATACCACTATTGAAATCCTGCCCGGAGACTTTCGCGGGAACCAATGCGATTGGGATACTGTCATTAATGCCCGTCCTGACGTGTTTAATCACAATTTGGAGACTGTACCGCGTTTATACCCAACAATTCGTCCAGGGGCGCGTTATTTTCGTTCTTTGAGGCTTCTGCAACGGGTTAAAGAGCTTGACCCGCTCGCATTCACCAAATCTGGCCTAATGGTCGGCTTAGGTGAAACAAAGGAAGAAGTCGCGCAAGTCATGGACGATATGCGCGCTGCAGGAATAGATTTCATTACCATCGGACAATATCTTCAACCCACACCAAAGCATGCGCCAGTGATGCATTGGTGGACCCCTGATGAATTCGCGCAGCTCACCAAAATAGCTAAAAACAAGGGCTTTCTTATGGTTTCTGCATCACCATTGACCCGATCATCCCATCACGCAGGTGAGGATTTCGCCGCCCTAAAAATAGCTCGTACGAACTTATTGGCTAAACAAGCAGCCGAATAATGAATCAAAGAATGTTAAAAACATAAAGTAAAATAATGACAGGAATAGGAATCCCTAGAAACCAAAGTAAAATTCCCTTCATAATGTTGTCCTCTTCTCGTTAAAATAAACCAATTTACAATCAAACCATCCTAAGATAATAAAAGTTCCAACATGCTTACACATATCGAACATAAAACTCTGCCATACACGCCTGAACAAATGTACAATTTAGTTGTTGCCGTGGATAAGTACAAAGAATTTCTTCCATGGTGTGTCGCCAGCCGTATTAATAAACGTGAAACCCCCAATGATGACGAAGGCATTTTTTATGCCGATTTAATTGTGGGGTATAAATTGTTACGTGAGAAGTTTTCATCCAAAGTGACGCATAAACCACCATCCCACGAGCACCCTGGCAGCATTGAAATTGAATATCTGCGAGGTCCATTGAAGCATCTCAAGAACCATTGGGAGTTCATCCGCGAGCCAAACGGGTCATGCCTTATAAACTTTAATGTAGAATTTGAGTTTAAAAACATGGCCTTACAAGGCTTGGCGCAAGTGTTTTTTCAAGAGGTCATTAAACGCATGGTAGGTGCATTTGAGACTCGCGCTCATGAAATTTACGGCAACCCATCAACTTCTTCGTCCAAAGCACCATCAAAAAATGGATAACGATAGCTATAACTCAATTCTTTATCACTTAAAGTTTTGAATGTCGTGCGCTCCGCGCGATCAAGTCGCATCTCATCAAAACCAGAAATATGCAGCACACCAATTTTTTCATGGGGCAGGGACGGTTCAACAAAACATTGCCCCTGTTCATCCCATCGCGGTTTATATTCACAAAGCCAATGCGTGTAAGCGGGCAGAATTTCATAAGTAAAATCTTCCTGATAACACATTTTGCCTAAACATAATTGCTCAGCGGTGAAAACTTTGCCACGAGTCATCGCAACTTTAACCAAATCCTGCCATCGCGCCCAATGCGGAGCATCAGCGCGAAGCGCAAACATGCCCGCCAAAAGCACATGTTGGGGCAAAAGCGCCTTAGCCGTTTCAAAATCAAAAGCGTTGCGCGCATTGGAAAAATAAAAACTGCGCACTTTAAACGGCCAACGCCAGAGCCATTTAACACGAACAGCGCGTTTGTAAGCTCGATCTACCTGACCCGTCAACGCAATTGCGCCTTTATCTGCACCTTTCATAAATAGCTCAATCGTACGCCAATCCTGCACCCATGTATCAGCATCCATCCAGATATAATTCTCGTAACCAGGAAAGATTTTTGGGATAAACGGACGACAAACACAAGCTTTTAGATATTCACCTTTGACCTTGTGTTTAGGCAATTCAACAGGCCAATCAGGGTTTTTGATGATCGTAACATGGGGCTTAAGGCGATCTATCTGCGCCGTCGTTAAGCCTGCATCCAAAATACAAATATCAAATAAATTCGATTGCTCAAAGCGCCGTACGGAATGCAACCATTCCAAAAGCAATGGGAAATAATTACTGTCGCAGCCAGAAATCAACGCGTATTTATTCATCATTATCCTCTAGTATACTCAATGCATGTTTGAGCGCCATAGAAGCTGAAGCCATCCGAACTTCTTCACGATTACCTTCAAAATGATGCTTAAACGTTTTAACATTAACTGCAGATGCCCCACTCTTTAATGCCACGCCAATATAAACAGTTCCAACAGGCTTTTCTGGACAGCCACCTTGAGGGCCAGCAATCCCAGTGATAGCCAAGCTCATCATCGCATGACTTTTGTAAAGCGCGCCTTGCGCCATATCATGCGCCGTTTCCGTACTCACCGCGCCAAATTTAGCTATTATATTTGGTTCAACACCAAGCATTTCTATTTTTGCCTGATTAGAATAAGTGATAAATCCACGCTCAAACACATCACTTGCGCCGCCCTTATGTGTTAACGCGCAAGCCAACATCCCACCCGTACAAGATTCCGCAACTGCAATTTTAATCCGTTTTACACGAAGAGATGCAAATAATTGATTAACTAAATCCTGCATAAATCACCCCTAAAACACACCCTGCCGCAAAAATACCCGCAATAACATCATCGCCTATTACACCCATTGCGCCGCCAACGTTTTGATCAAAATGCGATGCTGGCCAAGGTTTGAGAATGTCAAATAACCGAAAAAACACGAATGCTAATATTATAAGAATGGCGTGAACACCGACAAGCGCAAAAACTGGAATTAAAGCAATCCATTGCCCCACAACCTCATCAACAACAATCATTTTATTATCATGCGAGGCCGTAGCGGCCTCAAATTTCTGTGTCGCTCGAAAACCGATATATGTGATGAAAACAATCGCTGCTAAAAATCCGTATAAACCAAACACACCAAATAAAATAATAGCAAAAGGTAAGGCGCCAATACTGCCCCATGTACCAGGGGCAGGGCGCATTAAACCGCAACCAAACCATGTGGCAATCCAAAAATAAGGCTTGTTAAGCTCAAGTTTAGGCGCAGAATTTGTTAAGTCATTTTGGTCAGTGCTCATAATGCTACCTCTGGAATACTAACTGTGACAAGGGCTTGCGCGGCAATACCTTCACCGCGACCTGTAAACCCTAGGCGCTCGGTGGTGGTCGCTTTGATATTAATGCGATCAATAGAAAGGGTCGTAATTTCGTGTAAACGTTGGCGCATTTTTGGCTCATGCGGTGTTATTTTCGGTTCTTCACAAAGTATTGTAAGATCAATGTTATGCAAGACACCATCTTTTTCAATTAGCAATTCAAGCGCTTTTTCAAGAAAAACAACGCTGTCCATATTTTTATATTTAGGATCGGATGGCGGAAAATGTCTTCCAATATCGCCTGCACCAATCGCGCCCAAAAGAGCGTCTGTTAAAGCATGCAAAACAACATCAGCATCGGAATGCCCCTTTAATGCACGAGAATACACTACGTCAATGCCACATAAACGTATATTTTTTGCAGGAATCTCATCAAAAGCATGCACATCAAACCCCATACCGCTTAATGTAATGCGAGGGTTTTGAGCTTGTTTCATAATGTTTTCCGCCATTTGCAAATCCTGAGGGTGGGTTATTTTAATGTTATTCGTAGAGCCTTGTACAAGTTTTACAGCAATACCGATGGCGGACACAAGAGCTGTATCATCCGTGTAATCCTGTGATGGATCCGATTGCTCGTGGGCACGACGTAAATCCCCATAATGAAAAGCCTGAGGAGTTTGCATAGCCCATATATTGTGACGATCAACAAGGTCAGTTGCGAACCCTTCATCGTCACTTTGGCGAAGTGTAGATGATATGGGGCAAGCCAAACTTGCGGCTCTATTGCTTTTCATTGCTTCAAGTAAAGCGTTAATATCATTAGTTGAAATGCAAGCGCGAGCAGCGTCATGCACCAAAACAAGATCTTCATCATATAAATGACCTAAAGCTTTTAATCCATTATAAACACTGTCCTTTCTCGTAATAGAGCCAATCACAGGCGGTTGTATATTCAAAGTCCCTAACGCGTCATGGTAAGCTTTTGCATCGTTTGATCCAATAATGACCTGAATTGACCCGCAATTGACCATCGATTGAAATGTTTTAACACAATGCCTAATCAATGGAGCGCCGCAGAGGTCAATATATTGTTTAGGTTTTGAGGCGCCAAAACGCTGACCCGAACCGCCTGCGGCAATAAGAACATGAAATTTAGGGGCTAACTCTTCCAAAAGCTTGAATATCCTTGATATTTTGCAATATTATATTTATAACACAATCATAATTTAACACCTCTTGCAAAAGACACAAGTTTTAAGCATGTCCAGCCAATTGCCAACCATTTCGTTTCTCGAGCGTATAACAAACCGCATGGTTGTGGGCAAACGTTCTCCAAAAGAAAAATTGCGAAATAAAAGCTTTAAAATAGAATTGCAAACGATCTTGGCAATTATTTTAATGATCGGCGGAGTTATAAGCGGTATAGCAACATATGCAGCCTTTACAGAGGCGCAGCCCTTTGGCAAGAACCCAGACACCGTAATCTGGTTGTTGAATCTGGATTTGATTTTTTTGCTTTTGCTGTTTGGTCTTATTGCATACCGCATTGTGGGACTGTGGAGTGGCCGTAAACGAGGACTGGCAGGCTCTCATTTGCATGTACGTTTAGTGTATATATTTTCAATTCTTGTCGCCGTTCCCACCATTATCATGACTATATTTTCCGCCGTATTTTTTCATTATGGAGTGCAAACATGGTTCAGCGAACGCGTGAGTACGGCAGTTAACGAATCCCAAGCCGTCGCCGAAGCGTACTTAAAAGAGCACACGCAAACGATTCGCGCCGATACTTTGGCGATGGCCAATGATATAAATCGCGAGTTTGGGATGCTTATGCTTAATGATCAAGCATTTGGTCAAGTCGTGCGAACCCAAGCGATGCTTCGTGATTTGTCCGAAGCCATCGTATTTGATGAAGATGGGAGAATACTCGCGCGATCTGGTCTTACATTTTCGTTGGAATTTGAAGACATCCCTTATTACGCAACGAACGCTGCCGACGATGGGGACGTCGTAATCATGACGGGTAGTAATGATGACCGCGTACGCGCGCTCGTTAAGCTCGACAGTTACGTTGATGCCTACCTTTTTGTGGGGCGCATGATTGACCCACAAGTGCTATCGCATTTAGCTGCAACCAAACGTGCTACACAAGATTACGCGACGCTGCAAGATCGGTTTTCAGGTTTGCAAGTTACGCTCACTATGATTTTCGTTGTTGTTGGCGTTTTATTGCTCATGATTGCGATTTGGTTTGGTCTTGTGCTTGCGCGCCAACTCGTTAGCCCAATTACCACCCTAATTACAACAGCTGATCGGGTTAGGGCAGGAGATCTGTCCGCGCGCGTACCCGATGATAAAACATTGCAAGAGTTCGAATATCTGGCGCAAAGCTTCAACCGTATGACCAGCCGTCTTCAAGAACAACAAAACGAATTGATTGAAGCCAATAGGCAAATGGATCGCCGGCGCCATTTCACTGAAACCGTTCTTACTGGGGTTACGTCGGGCGTTATTGGTCTTGACCAAGATACTATGGTAACCGTTGCTAATGTTTCGGCTTTGCAATTGTTGGGGATTGAAAAAGGCGCGATTATTGGCAAAACAATATATAGGGCGATACCGGAAATTACAGAGCTATTAGAGCTCGCGCATACGCAAAATGTAAAAATCACAGAAGGCGAGGTGAGTTATGTTCGTGACAATACCCGTCTTACTTTTCTTGTTCGCATAGCCATTGAATTAATAGGTGAAGAGGATATGGGTGTGATTTTGACCTTTGATGACATTACTGCCCTACAAGCCGCACAACGTAAAGCGGCATGGTCAGACGTAGCAAGGCGTATTGCTCATGAAATTAAAAACCCACTTACGCCAATTCAACTTTCTGCGGAAAGACTACACCGTCGCTATTTGAAACAAATTACGGATGATCCTGAAACCTTTACAAATTGCACCGAAACCATTATTCGCCACGTTGAAGATATTGGGCGTATGGTAGATGAGTTTTCATCTTTCGCACGCATGCCCGAGCCAACGCTTAGGCTTGTGAACTTAAGTAACCATGTTAAAGAGGCATTGGTTTTACATAGGCAAGCTCATTCTAAAATTTCAATCACTTTAGAAGGCTTTGAAAATAAACAATATATGGCTAACATTGATAGCGGGCAGATTCGTCAAGCGGTTACAAATCTTGTGCAAAACTCTATCGACTCACTGCAGGAAGCGCACGTCGAAAAACCGCATATACGGGTCATATTGGGGCAAGTCGACGCATCGAAAATATTTATTGCTATATGTGACAATGGCTCTGGGTTTCCAAAGCACGTTGAAACGTCACAGCTCACAGAACCTTATGTGACACATAAACAAAAAGGTACAGGATTAGGCTTAGCTATTGTGAAAAAAATCATGGAAGATCATGATGGCGAACTTATTTTAGGAACTCGTGAATGGCTTGAAGCGTATGACACGGATAATATAAGCGGGGCTTGCGCAGTGCTTGTGCTTCCTATCGATGAGCATAGCGCTCAAACATCAACGAAAGTGGCTTAGGGATTGTTTATGGGTGCAGATATATTAATTGTAGATGATGAAGCCGACATCCGCAGGCTCGTTCAAGGGATTTTGGAAGACGAAGGTTATACAACACGTCTCAGTGCAAATTCAACAGAAGCTTTTAAAGAGGTTCAAAAAAAACAACCTGATCTGATTATTCTCGATATATGGCTGCAAGATAGCGAATATGATGGCCTAGAGGTTTTGAAAAAATTAAAAGCAGAACATCCCTTCATTCCATTTGTGATGATTAGCGGCCACGGCACAATTGAAACAGCCGTTAGCGCAATTAAAGATGGTGCATATGATTTTATTGAAAAACCGTTTAAATCTGATCGCTTGTTAATGCTCATGCATCGCGCCCTTGAAACGGCGAGCTTACGCCGTGAAAATGCGGCGCTAAAAAAACGTACGCCCATCGAAACGCCAAAGCTTGATGGGGTATCTGATGCGCTGCAGCAAGTTCGCCAAATCATCGATCGTGCTGCACCAACCAATAGCCGTATCCTCATTACGGGGGAGGCCGGCACGGGCAAAGACATTGCCGCACGTATGATCCATGAAAATTCCACGAGAAAGGATAACAGCTTTCTGAGTTTGAATTGCGCCACTTTGCGCCCTGAACGCTTCGAAATAGAACTATTTGGCGCGGAAGCGCACGGCCAAGAAAGCGCTTATATCGGTATATTGGAACAAGCTCATGGAGGCACATTATTATTGGATGAAGTGGCCGATATGCCCCTTCAAACGCAAGGCAAAATTGCACGCGCTCTTCAGGAACAAAGATTCCATAAAATTGGAGGCCAAGATGCCATTCAATCTGATGTACGTGTATTGGCAACGACCAATAAAAACCTTGTTGACGCCATAAAATCTGGAGAATTTCGCGAAGATCTATATTATCGGCTCAATGTTGTACAAATCGTATTACCGCCACTGCGCAAACGCCGCGAAGATATTCCGTTAATAATTGAATCAATTCTAAATGATGCCTGCCGCCAATTTGGTTTGGATAACAAAAACTGCGCAAAAGAAACATTAAATATTCTTCAAACTGCGCAATGGGCGGG
Organism: Bdellovibrionales bacterium; assembly: GCA_037969235.1. GTDB lineage: Bacteria > Pseudomonadota > Alphaproteobacteria > Micavibrionales > Micavibrionaceae > TMED27. Next base: position 13,260 of record JBBKXA010000183.1, read on the forward strand.
TAATGTACGGCAACTTAAAAATATGATTGAATGGATGTGCATCATGCATGGTGATGCGGTGAAGTCCGAATTCATGCCTGAACATCTGCCACCTGAATTCGGTCAATTACAAGTGCAAAAGGGTCTTGAAGCATCGGGTGACAGCATCTTTGCATCATTAACAGCTTTGCCCCTTCGTGATGCACGCGAGGTATTTGAACGCGAATATTTGGAGCAACAAATTGTACGCTTTGAAGGCAACATATCCAAAACAGCAGAGTTTATAGGCATGGAGCGTTCAGCCTTGCATCGAAAGCTAAAATCGTTGAATATTACGCACGACAAAAATTCCGATGCACCAGCAATCGAGCACATACAGAAAAAGAGCGTATACCAATGAGAGTTTTAATTTGTGGCGCCGGCAAGGTCGGATACAGTATCGCGGAATATCTTGCCCGCGAAGAAAACGATGTAACCGTTATTGATATGGATCGCGATCTTATCGCGCACATAAATGATGAACTGGATGTCAATGCCATACTAGGGCATGCATCAAATCCAGATATATTAAAACAAGCTGGCGCAAATGACGCGGAAATGATTATTGCTGTGACCCGCTCAGATGAGGTCAATATGGTGGCGTGCCAAATTGGTCACTCGCTGTTTGGTATTCCCAAAAAAATCGCACGCGTGCGCGAACAATCATACCTTCAACCCGAATGGTCAAACCTGTTCAGTCGCGCTCATATGCCGATTGATGTTATCGTTTCGCCAGAAGTCATTGTCGCCAAAGACATTTATCAACGTCTCGCTGTGCCTGGCACAACATTTGTAAATATCGTTGCCGATGGCCTCGCGCATATGATTGGGGTTATCTGCAGAGAAAATTGCCCGCTTCTTAACACACCCATCAGTCATTTTGAAAAACTATTTCCTGGCCTGTCATTCCAAGTTTTAGCCATATTAAGAAGTAACAAAGCCATTATTCCAGACGGCAGCGATCAATTATACGAAGGCGACGAAGTCTATTTTATTGTCGACACACAGCATCTTAAACGCGTAATGACCGCCTTTGGCCATGATGAAATACAAGCGCGCAAAATTGTTATCGCAGGTGGAGGCAATATTGGTTACACGCTAGCCAAACTCATCCAAAAACAATCCAAAGATGTGGGGATTAAAATTATTGAGCGTAACAAGGACCGAGCTGAGTTTTTAAGTGAAAAACTGCAAGATATTATCGTGCTCAACGGCAGTGCCCTAGATAAAGATATTTTAGAGGAAGTCTCAATCGAAACCACGGAAACGTTAGTTGCGGTAACAAACGATGATGAAAGCAATATCCTTGGCTCACTGTTATCCAAACAATATGGCTGCGAGCGCTCTATTACTTTGGTGAATAATGATGCGTATTTCCCGTTAGTCGGCCCATTGGGTGTAGACGCGGTCATTTCGCCGCGCTCTATTATTGTGGCCAACATCATGCAATATGTCCGTCGTGGGCGCATAAAAGCCTTATATAACATCCGTGACGGATTTGCCGAAGTCATCGAGGCCGAAGTATCCGAAAACTCCGAAATTGTAAATAACAAGATCGAGGAGCTAAATTTATCCAACGAAGTCATTGTTGGCGGCATTGTTCGTGATGAAAAATTCATTATGCCCAAGCCAGATTTTACAATACGCGCAGGCGACAATGTCATAATTTTGGCATCGCGCGCCCAAGCACAAAATGTAGAAAAAATGTTCTCAACACATGTGGATTTGTTCTAAATCAATGGAGCATTCTGATCGTTCAAAACCATCTATGACACTTGGTATTTTTGATTCAGGGCTTGGCGGTATTCTCATTGCCAAAAGCATAAAAGCCGCAATGCCCACACCCAATATGGTTTATCTCGGTGATACTTTGCACGTACCTTATGGTAACCGCTCCGAAGCAGCGATCTATAATTATACAAAAAACGCTATGGATTTTATGTTGAGTAAATGCAAGTGCGCGCTTATCGTTTTAGCTTGTAATACGGCAAGTGCATCTGCTCTTAGGAAGCTTCAGCAAGAATATTTACCACTTCATTATCCGGATCGTCGAATTTTGGGCGTCATTGTCCCCACCATTGAATATGCCATCGACCATGGCTTTACAAAACTAGGCCTGATCGGCACAAATTATACGGTCTCTTCCAATGTGTATGAAGAAGAGCTACAAAAAATAAACCCTGACCTTCGCCTGTTCCAAACAAACACCCCGTTGCTTGTGCCCTTAATAGAAAATGATGGTATGCAATGGATAGAGGACATTCTCGATTATTATATTGAGCCTCTACTTGCCAAAAGTATCGAAGCCTTAGTCTTGAGTTGTACGCATTATATCAGCCTGAAGAATATTATCCGTGAGCGTTATAATATTCCTGTTCTATCACAAGACGAGATAATCCCGTCAAAGCTGCAGGATTATATGCTTAGGCACCCCGAAATCACCGAAAAAATAGGCCAAGATAGCCAAGAAAACTTTTTCGCCACTGACGTAACGCCCGCTTATATATCATCAGCCTGTAATTTTTATACCCGCCCCATTACAATTCAAAAGATTGAAACGCCATGACAAAGGAAAATAATGTCCCAGCATTAATAAAGCCCACAGCCATATTCTTTGACTGGGATGGCACACTCGCCGATAGTTTTGAGTTTTTGTACAAGGCGCATAATTACACACGCGGTCAATTCAGCATGCCGAATTTCAGTCTAGAAAAATGGCGCGGTTATTTCGGCCAGCCGCGCGAAAAACTCTACGCTGAATTATATGGCATCGAAAATATCGAGACTGCCAAAATGCATTTTTTAAAATATGTATCTGACCATCACCTCAAAGAACTCCACCCCATGTTTGGTGCGAAAAAACTGTTAGAGACATGCGCTGAACTAGGAATTATATGTGGCGTGGTCACCAATAAAAAATCAGACCTCGTCGCCGCAGAGATTAAAAATTTTGGGTGGGAGCATTTTTTTAAATCCGTCATTGGGGCAGGGGATGCCGCAAGCGATAAGCCGTCCGACGCGCCGTTAATCCTCGCGATAGAAAAAGCAGGTGTAAGCGCCGAGCGCGAGAGTATCTGGTTTGTCGGGGACACGGACAATGACGCGCTTTGTGCCAACAAGGCCAATACGCCTATGGTGTTTATTGGATCAAAAACCGAAATTAATGCATTGCCCGATGTTTGTAAAATTGCGTTGCATAAAAATAATTGTGAAGAATTACACGATTACCTGTTGCAATACAAAAAATAGAGGCTAGTAATAGTGCCAAGCTGAGTAAAACAGCATGATAACCAAAAAAACAAAAAAAGAAATGGTAAGTCCTATGGGTGAAAAACACCAACAAGTCCAAGATATTTTCTTAAACAAAATCCGTAAAGAAAAGATGGCCGTCACGGTCTTTCTTGTCAACGGCGTAAAATTACAAGGCATTGTGACATGGTTTGATAATTTTAGCATGTTGCTTAAGCGTGAAACGCATGTACAACTGGTCTATAAACACGCCATCTCGACTATAATGCCCAACGGCCCGTTGACGTTGCATGATGAAGACGAAGATGCCGAAGCCGAGAGTGAAGAATAATTTTCACATCTACAACGCCCGCTGAAAAATGTTTGATCGTTCACCCTTCAATTTCGGGTGAGCGAAAAAATCGTAGCGTTGAAGAGCAGCTAGATGAAATATCTGGCCTCGCCGCAGCAATAAATCTCGATATCGTCGATATAAATGCCCTGAACGTTAACCGCGTTCAGGCTGGGCATTTCCTTGGCAAAGGGCAGCGCGAAAACATCGCGAGGAAAATAGAAGAACTTGAGCCAACGATTGTTGTGTTCAATCATGCACTATCGCCCGTACAGCAGCGAAATTTAGAAAAGCAATGGGGTGTCAAAGTCATTGACCGTACCGGGTTAATCCTTGAAATTTTCGGTGCACGCGCCCAAACCAAGGAAGGCATGCTGCAAGTCGAGCTAGCGGCGCTAGATTATCAGCGCTCACGCCTTGTGCGTTCATGGACGCATCTTGAGCGCCAACGCGGAGGAGCAGGCTTCATGGGCGGCCCTGGAGAAACTCAAATCGAGCTGGATCGGCGCCTCATTAGCGAACGCATCAATAAGCTTAAAAAGGAGCTGGAATCGGTTAAACGCACCCGTGCATTAGGGCGCAAATCGCGCGCACGCGTACCATTCCCTGTTATTGCTCTGGTGGGCTATACAAACGCAGGCAAGTCAACGCTGTTTAACAAACTCACGGGTGCAAATATTCTTGCAAAGGATTTGCTTTTTGCCACGCTTGACCCAACTTTGCGTCAAATTGAACTGCCCACGGGACAAAAAGCGATCATATCTGACACGGTGGGTTTTATCTCCGACCTACCAACACACCTAATAGCCGCCTTCAGCGCAACACTGGAAGAAACCATACAAGCCGATGTATTGCTTCATGTCATAGATTCCAGCTCCCAAGACGCCGAAGCGCAAAAAACAGATGTCATTGAAATATTAAAAAATTTAGGCATCGAATATGAAGCCGACCAACGTGTCTTAGAAACATACAATAAAATCGACCGTCTGGACGACCATGCAAGCAACGATATAAAACGTACAACTGAAAATAATCCACAACACCTCATGATTTCAGCCATCACAGGGCAGGGGATAGAGGTGTTAATTGACACGATCAGTCAAATCATTACAAAGCGTCATAGCGAAGCGGAATATAAAATTCCATATTCTGATGGAAAAGCCTTGTCATGGTTATATGAAAATGCTAATGTGCTCACACGTATTGATCAAGACAAATTTATCAAATGTAAAATAAGAGCCGATAACGCGGTCATTGATAAATTCTATACAAAATACGGATATAAATCTGAGTAATATATAAGATAGGTTCTAGCTATGATAAGCAATGAAGATGCGGAGGATATTCTAAGGGAGGGTGGAAAAAACATACGTAAATATTACGACAATCCTCAATTCCTAAAGCCACAAAATAAAAATATAGGTTCAAATTTGTCCGTTGATTGGGTCACGGAGGCCGATATTTCTACGCAAGTTTTAATGACAAGGTTATTTCGCAAGGCTGATCCCCGATGTTGGTGCATGGGAGAAGAAGGCAGAAATTCATATATTTCTAGAATTTTGAACCCAAAAAATTCTGAACGCACCATGTACCTGGTGGACCCCGTAGATGGCACAAATAATTTAAAGAATGGCAGTAAATATTTTGGTACAATAGTTGCTGAAATTAGAGGTTGCGTCACAACAAGAGCTTGGTTGCACAACACTTTAACAGACGAAATTATGTTTGCAGAGTTAGGGGGCGGTGCCTATTTGAACGGTGAGAGAATTCACACCGCACCAAAAGAAGCTTTGAAAGATATGAAAGGTTTTGTGCGCGCGAAATATTGCGACGAGCATGTCGATAATATTCGTGCCGTTCGTGAACAATTTAATTCATCGACAACATTAGGTTCATGCATGCATGAATATTGGCATATTGCTGCGGGTGTGATTGGCAATGACAGGCGCGAAATTGAAAATAACGCCCAATTTGCTGCATACACAAACACCAAATTACATGATCATCTAGGCGGCGCATTGATAGTTACAGAAAGTGGCGGAGTGGCACTTGTAAGAGAAACGGGCGAACCATACACGGTCCATGACGCAGGAAAAAACGTAATTGTAGCAGCAAGTCGTGAAAATTTGGAAATGGTAAAAGAACTTTTATTTTCGGATGAATTTAATCCATGAATGTTACGCATGCTCTTTCTGTTTCACTTTGCACCATTCTTGCTCCATTTGCTCCAATGTTGCATCTTTAATCTCAATAGATTGAGCCTTAAGTGAGTCCTCTACAGCCTTGAATCGACGCTCAAATTTCGCGTTACCATCACGGAGTGCAGTTTCAGGGTTGACCCCAATCATGCGCCCCAAATTCGCGATCACAAATAACAAATCCCCTAATTCATCGGCCTTTTCTTCAAGACTCCCTTGAGCCAAAGCTTCACGCATTTCGGCAATTTCTTCTTCCAATTTATCTAATACACCAACCGGGCTATCCCATTCAAACCCAACCTTAGCCGCCTTCTTCTGCAATTTTTCAGCGCGGAGCAGGGCAGGTAGCCCAAGTGTTACGCCATCAATCGCGCTTGCTTCAACATTTTTTTTCTCCTCGGCTTTTCGCTGCTCCCAAATTACATTTACATCCGCTGCGCTACTCGCATTTGCATCTTCAAAAACATGCGGATGGCGCGAAATCATTTTCTCCGTAATATCTTCAATAACATCATGAATCGTAAAATGCCCAGCCTCGCTAGCCATCTGTGCGTGATATATAGGCTGGAGAAGTAAATCACCAAGCTCTTCACGCAAATCTTGCATATCATCGCGCTCAATTGCATCAAGCACCTCATAGGCTTCCTCAATTGTATAAGGCGCAATGCTTTTAAAATCCTGTTCCAAATCCCACGGACAACCATCATCGCGATCGCGCAAAGCGCCCATAACATCGATTAATTTCTCAATAGGGTGGTTGTACGTTGATTTTAAAAGCATTGTGATTTAGCTAACCTAAAAAAGTGATAATGTTTATTATGGAAATTAAACTATATTCTTTTGATTATTAAAGATTACATTCTAGCTTCATGCCATCATAAGCTGGAGCATATCCGTTCTGTAATTCATCGCATAATGTTTGGTAATCCATAGCAATTGACAAACTGCTTAAATAAACTTGCTCGGCACCAATTCGGGCATTGAGATTGAAAATACGATCCAAATGTGCATGCATTTTGTTTTCGTGTTTATATGCGGCGCAATCAACAATCCACGTACGTACACCAGTCAAAATTGATATAGCATCATCATCAAGATTAAGCATATCAACACTATAGCCTAAATCGCCAAAACGAAAACCCAACGTGTCAACACTGCCGTGATTTTGATTAAAAGGAATATAATTTATATCTCTAAAACGTGCGAGATGACCTAAATTAGCTTCTGTAATCTCATGAGGCGCTAAAATTTTAGGATAAGCCGCGTCATGACTACCATCGAACATATATGAAAAACTCTTACTCAAGCTAGACAAGGTGTCATGATTAGAAAATATAGGTAAAAGGTCTTTATTTCTAAAGTACACCTGACGCAATTCATCAATTCCATTTACATGATCGGCATGGCTATGAGTATAAAAAACCCCATCAATACATGATATGTTTTCGCGGTTTATTTGCGTACTAAAATCAACGCCAGTATCAATGATAAGCGTCGTTTCATCCGTTTGAACGGCAATACTACAACGCGTACGCCTATTTTTGGACTCTGATGGGTCACATGCACCCCAATTGTTAAAAAGTGCAGGAACTCCCGTTGAATTACCACACCCCAGTATCGTTACGCTTGCCTTTTTACTCATAGTCTTTCTGCTCTATCAAATAATGTATAAAAATTATCAGTGGTTTGCTGTGCAAATCTTTCGATTGTAACACCTTTTAATTGTGCACAAAACTCACCCGTATGTGCGACATATGCTGGATGATTGGATTGCCCCCGAAATGGAACGGGCGCAAGAAACGGCGCGTCAGTTTCCACTAAAATACGGTCTAGTGGTGTATCTTTAGCAATATCTTGTATCTCTTTGGCACTTTTGAACGTCACAATGCCTGAAAACGAAAGGTAAAAACCCATATTCAAAGCGGCATCGGCAAGCTTTCGACTTGAACTAAAGCAATGCATTACACCTTTAAGTTTAGTCCCAGCCCCCTCTTCCTCAAGTATTTGTATAATATCATCGCATGCGTCACGCGCATGTACGATCAATGGCAAACCTGTCGCAATACACGCCTGTATGTGCTTGCGAAAACTTATGGCTTGTAAATTACGCGGTGAATGATCATAAAAATAATCCAACCCACTTTCACCAATACCAATTATATTCGGGTCAGATTGCGCCAAAGCAATTAGGTCATCCAGTGTAACTGCTTGCTCGCCATTGTCTCCCGCATCATGCGGATGCGTCCCCACACTGCACCAAACACGACCATGTTGACGCGCGATTTCAAGAATATACGGAAACTCATCGGTAATGCGACACGATATAGTCACCATGCCATCAACCCCCTGCCCTAAAGCTTCCTCGGCTATTTCAAGTGGAGCGCGACCTTCAAAGCGTTCATGATTAAGATGACAATGGGAATCGATCCACATATTTACCTATCCTACAGCCGCGTTGTTTTCTGGTTCGATTTCTTCAACAATGCGAGGGAAAACGCCTTCAGGCTTGTCAATATTCGTCCCAGGTTTTAAAGCGTACGCCTCTGAAATATAAGAAAAAGAGCGCTCCGCATCAGGTACCTTCAATTGATCAAGCAATTTAACACAAGAATCTGGCATTAAAGGCTGCACTATAATTGATAACCCACGCAATGTTTCCGCAAGCACGTACAGCACAGTATTCATACGCTTAAGATCAGTTTTCTTTAACGTCCAAGGCGCTTGTTCATCAATATATATATTGGCCTCACTGACAATTCTCCAAATTGATTCTAACGCATGGTGCATCTTAAATGCGTCAAAATGCTTACGGATATCGCCAAGCATTTGATTATAAACTTTATTCAATAACTTTTTATCCTCTGCGTTGAACGAGTCAGGTTTAGGATATTGTCCATCACAATTTTTATGAATCATCGAAAGCGTTCGTTGCGCCAAATTCCCCAGCCCATTCGCTAAGTCCGAATTAATCCGCAAAATCGCCTGCGCATGAGAAAAATCGCCATCATTACCAAACGGCACTTGTCGCATGAGAAAATAACGCGCGGCATCAACGCCGTATCGATCAACTAAATCTTGTGGTGCAATAACATTGCCCAAAGATTTAGACATTTTCTCTCCTTCAATCGTCCACCACCCATGCGCAAAAATAGATCTAGGCGGCTCCAAATCTGCGGCCAACAAAAATGCTGGCCAATATACAGCATGAAAACGCAAAATATCCTTACCCACAATATGCACATCCGCAGGCCAGAATTTGCTAAAACCCTCACATTCTAAATCAGGATAACCGATTGCAGTTAAATAATTGGTTAACGCATCAATCCAAACATACATAACGTGGCTGTCGCTATTGGGAACAGGAACACCCCATTTCAAGCGTGTACGGCTAATAGAAAGATCACGCAAGCCCCCTTTTACAAAGCTAATAACTTCATTGCGGCGCGCGTCCGGTTGAATAAATTGCGGATGATCATTATAATACGCCAAAAGCCGATCTTGCCATTTGCTTAAAGCAAAGAAATAACTCTCCTCTTCTACCCACTCACATTCCGCCCCAGAAGAAGCAATTTTCTGGCCTTTATCGTTATCTGTTAGCTCGTCCTCGGTATAATATGCTTCATCACGTACTGCGTACCAACCGCTATATTTATCAATATAAATTTCACCCGCAGCCAACAATTTATTCCACAATGCTTGCGCTGCTATTTTATGACGGTATTCAGTAGTGCGGATAAAATCATCATTTGAAAAATTCATCAAAGGCAACAGATCGCGGAAATTCTGCGAAACACTGTCCGTAAAAGTTTTGGGAGCAATGCCTGCTTTTTCTGCGGCTTGCTCAACCTTTTGACCATGCTCGTCTGTGCCTGTTAAAAACATAACATCATAGCCGTCAAGACGTTTAAACCGCGCCAAAACATCACAAGCCAAAGTTGTATAGGCGTGCCCGATATGAGGCTTATCATTCACATAGTAAATAGGAGTTGTGATATAATATGATGGTTTGGACATGATGATCTTTCTATTCTTAAAAAACTTAAGCCGCGATAATAGAAAACGCCCCTAAAACCGCCTGACGTTTATCCAGATTACTGCGTTCAACACGGGCGAAATGCTCCTTAAGGTTTTCACATATATTCATTAAATGTTCAAGCGAAGAATGCGCATGGATATTTTGAACCGTCTCATTCTGCAAGGCTTGCGAATTTATAGCAACCCCCCGCGCCTTTGCCTCAATCATACTGCGAAATATCCACGGCAATAATTGTACAAAGCTATTATACGATTGATCTCGCCCTGCGCGCACCAATTGATCAGCAAGCTTATGAAGTTCAACCCACGACCAGCGCGGGTAATTCTTAAGTTGATTCAATATTAACGATAGTGTATCAAAACCACCGAGCTGAATATAATCCAGCGCCGCCCCAAAACTACCGCCCGACAAATTATATAATGTATCGCTTTCCAGATCATCCAGCACATGGTCAGCGCGTTCTAATAATAAATTAAAATCGTCCTGCACCAATGTGTCCATAGAAACCACATGCGCACGCGAACGAATAGTCGCCACCATAGCGCCTAATCTATGACACACCAGAATAATCACCGTATTACTCGGCGGCTCTTCCAAAATTTTGAGCAAAGCATTCTGCGCATTGCGATTCATCGTATCCGCATCATCAATAACCACAACCCGCCAGCCATTTTTTCGCGATGCCGTCATGTGAAGAAATGGATTGATCTTCCGGATATCATCCACCACGACGTTGTTTTTATAAGTGTCTTTCGCGGCATCATATGCACGCTCAACTACTAATAAATCGGAATGCCCACCTGATGCCACTTGTTTGAAGACATTATCGGATGCTGGCACATTAAAATCCTCGAAACCCTCAAGATCCTGTTCGCCGCCATGTTTTAACAAGAAACGACCAAGGCGAAAAGCAAACGTAGATTTGCCAATACCTTTAGGTCCAGAAAGAATTATCCCGTGTGGAATGCGTCCCGTTTTAAATTGCTTGAGCAACCCCTGCTCCTGCGCCCCATGACCAATCATGAAAGCCGAAGAGCGCGGCACAGTTAAGCCTTCAGCAGCATCTTCATGAAAAAATGCAGGCGAGTCATTTGGCACATCTTGTTCTTTTTCAACAATATCCTCGCCAAATAAATCCATATCTAAGCCACAGCCCCTATCCTCTTACGCACAATATCGGCAATTTCTTGCGTGAGGACATCAATATTTTGCGATGCATCAAAAACACAACAACGCTCAGCATCAGACGCTGCAATTTCTAAAAAACCTTTACGCAAGCGTTCGTGAAATGCGATATCAAGCTGCTCATAACGATCTTCCATCTGTTCACTCAAAAATTTCTCCGCAGCCAAACGACGATCAGACCGCTCCAACCCCATTTTCGGGTCTACATCTAATATCAATGTGAGGTTGGGTGCGAAACTCCCCAGAGAAAGAGTATTAATTTGTTCTATAATACTTAAATCGAATTCATGTCCATAACCCTGATAGGCGCGTGTAGAATCTGTAAATCGGTCACAAATAACAATATGACCGTCCTCTATCGCTGGCTTAATAACTTTTTCAACATGCATAACACGGGCCGCAAATAACAGTAGAATTTCCGCCATCGGAGTCCATTGTCCTCCGTCACGTTGTACAATCAGATCACGAATTTTCTCCGCTTCATGTGTGCCACCTGGCTCACGTGTTGTTACAACCTTGTGACCTAAATCAGAAATAGCCTTGGCAAGACGGTTGATTTGGGTGGTTTTACCGCTTCCCTCGCCGCCTTCAAATGTAATAAAAAAACCGTTTCTTTTATGTTTCATTTAATGGGTTGCTCCTAGAAACAAAATTCTTGGCCTTCCTCATCGTTTTTGCAAACAGACCCAATTCCGACACGGCCTGATCTGCATAAAGTGGAATAGAGATTGTCTCTGCACTCGGAATGCTCACCTCTAAAACACCAATTTCATCACCTTGCGCAATAGGCGCAACCAAAGGGCCGTTATATTTAACCTGTATCTTTACGTCCTTGCTCGCCATTTTAGGCAAAGTCACCAGCGCATCTTTTTGTGCAATCATACCAACGGTTGCCGCCTTACCCATTGCAACATTTGCTTGCTCCACAACCTGACCTTTTTTCGCAAGGACCTTGTTCTCAAATCGCGTTAAACCCCATTCCAATAATTTTGCGGACTCTTCTGCACGCTCCGATTGGTCTGCTAAACCGTTAACAACTATAATCACGCGACGTCCATTTTGAACGCCAGAACCTATAAGCCCATATCCCCCCGCTTCTGTGTGCCCAGTCTTAATGCCATCAGCGCCAATGTTTTTATACAAAAGTGGGTTCCGATTGCCTTGCTTGATGCTATTATAAGTGAAGTCTTTTTCTGCATAATATTTATAGTACTCTGGAAAGTGTTTGATTTGAGCCGCAGCCAAAATCGCTAAATCACGAGCTGTTGAATAATGATTATCATCAGGCCAGCCGCTCGCATTCATAAAATTTGAATTTTTCATTCCCAGCTCTTTGGCCTTTTCATTCAACGCATCCGAAAAAGCCCCTTCCGAACCAGATACCCCTTCGGCCAACACGATAGTCGCATCGTTTCCAGATTGAACCACGACACCGCGCACTAAATCTTCAATGCTAATACGATCATTTAATCCGACAAACATTTTTGATCCCCCCATACGCCAAGCTTTTTCACTGACAGCGAAAGTATCACTTAATTTGAAAGCGCCTTTTTCCAATGCATCAAACACCACATACATCGTCATAACCTTACTCATCGAAGATGTAGGCATTTTATCGTCTGCATTTTTTGCCATTAACACAGCGCCAGTTTGATAATCAACGACAATAGCCTGTTTAGCTGGAGTTTCTATGGTGTTTTGCGCATGAACAACCGAAAACGGCATAGCGCACAAAACAAAAGTAAAAACAGAAAACAGAAATTTATACATTATACTCGACCTCATTAAATGTTGGGATTAGGTGTTTGAATTAATAAATCATTTCATCGCAACGATGATCGCATCATCTTGCCCCAAAGCCGCAAGCCGATCAACAACTTGAAGCGCTTCGGAACGATTTTGTACGGGAATACGGACGCGATAGAGCATGCGCCCATTTAAATCGCCACCATCAACCTGTACGCGACCAATTGAGGCTAGAGATTGCGCAAAATGCTCCGCGCGCACTTGATCACCAAAAGATCCTGCCTGAACAAACAAACGCTCACCTTGAATTATTTGTGCAGGCGGCGCGTAGCGCTGAACACCTTCATCAGGAAAATTATAATTAGTAGCTTCAGCAGGGAAAAAATCACTATCACCAACAATATCAGAGCTTGACGCAACCCTTACATCAGATCCTGGTACGGCTCTTGTCAACGGTCCCGAACTATTTAGATGCTGCTGAACTGGGCTGGCCATCACTCTCGTTTGCGTGCGTTGATTTAAAGCAACTTCCATTCCTGTTGTGTCAAGCCCGCGCTTGGCAGCATCCGCAGCTTGTCGACTCTCGTCAGGTAAAAGCTGAATTTTAACATGTGCAGTGCCTTGATTAATAAACCCAAGCGCTTTGGCGCCACCCTTTGAAACGTCTAAAACGCGCCCTTTTGAAAACGGCCCACGATCATTCACGCGCAAAATTGCACTGCGCCCATTATCTAGATTTGTTACACGAATAAGAGAAGGCATTTGCAGCGTACGATGAGCAGCAGTCAAGGCGTTTTGATCGAAAATCTCACCATTTGCGGTTTTCTTCCCATGAAAATTTGGACCATACCATGACGCTTTGCCCGTTTGTTCGAAGCTATATGTCTCACGTGGATGATAACGCTTTCCAGCAATTTTATAGGAGTTGCCAACTTTAAACGCCCCAACATCATCAGCGCGCTCGACGGGATATGTACGGGCATTCGGATTATGAGGGACTTGTTTCACTAGATGTGACGCCAGCTCTGTTTCCGCACACCCTGAAACCATCAACATCGAAAAAACAAGAGCCGTCGCAATAATACTTGTGTTTAAAATACGCATAAAAATCCTTTCGCTTATAAATTCTATCGCAGAATTTCATCAGCCAGCAACCCTACAGATGTCGCAAAATAAGTTGAATTGTTCCATTTCTTTATAACATTATAATTATCATAGGTTAAAAATACTCGCCCACCCTGCCCGTCAGGCGCAACGAGCGTGGCCTGCATATCCGCGATCGGCAACGTTCCGCCACTCGGCAAACTTACGCCGATCTCTTTCCATGCTTGCAATGATTTTTTGGTCTTACCTTCATAATAAGATGATGGAAGATTGTTCGGCACACGCACCTCGCGCCCCCAACGTTGATCGCCTTTCCAGCCGCTGGAATGCAAATAATTCGCCGCCGACGCAAAAACATCGGGCAGTGTGGTCCAAATATCGCGACGCCCATCGCCATTGCCATCAACCGCATAGGCATTAAAGCTAGAAGGCATAAACTGGCATTGCCCCATCGCCCCAGCCCAAGAGCCTTTCATTTTAGAAGCGTTAATATGCCCTGCATCCAGAATTTTTAAAGCATTCATCAATTCACTACGGAAAAAGTCAGCGCGGCGGCCATCATGCGCCAAAGTCGCAAGTGCAGTAATCACATTAAACCCACCAGTATTTTCGCCATAACTGGTTTCAATGCCCCACAAGGCAACAATATAATTTGCCGGTACATCAAAACGCTGCGCGGCTCGTTCAAGCTCATTACGATGGCGACGATACATCTCGCGCCCAGTGTTAATGCGGTGCTGATTAATAACTTTTCGGTAATATTCGGCAAAAGTCATGCGCCCTTCAATTTGCTGACGGTCCAGCTCAATAATACGTGCAACAGGTTTCACACCTTGTAACGCTTCATTGAGGGTATTATCCGAAATACCTTTGCTACGCGCCTCGGAACGCACACCATTCAACCATTGATCAAACGGCTGAGATGCATGGGCATTATGTGCATTAGACACAGCCATGCATAGCGGCAATAAAGTAAGTAATACCGCCATTTGGAAAGATTTTTTTATCGACATAAACACAATTCCTTTTGAAGTCACTTACCATTCATAACAAAACGCACCATCATTTGAAAGCTTGACGTGTAAGAAGCCCATGATTATACCTATTATAAAATTTTATTAAACACAGGAGATATTAATATGAACACACCCAAAAAAATATTCGCCGCCGCCGCAACAACATTTTTAATTTCAGCCTGCTCGAACAATGACCAAGCTATTGACACCCCCCCTTCTCCGCCTTTATTGATAGA
>JBBKXA010000184.1:0-11669 GCA_037969235.1 Bdellovibrionales bacterium
GGCATATAAATATCCAAAATTAATTTTGTTCAAAACCCCTAACCCGCCGCACACGTTTCATAATCATCGTCGCTAACACGGCTCCAGATTTGCGTTTTGCCCAATAGCGGGATGCCGACATAACCGCGGACTCGCAATGTTCCATCGTCTTGCAATTCCATGTTGGCTTTATAGATATCACCATCATCAGCCTTATAGATTGTGCCATTTTCCCATTCGCCTGCATCAGTTTTTTCAAAATCCTTTAAGATTTTCATCCCACAGAGCGGCGTTTTACGTAGCTCAGGATTATCATTGTGCTCGTCAAACTGCATGCCACCTTCAATAATCCAATAAATATGCCCGCAAACACTTGCGTCGCATTCTTCAATCTCAATCACTGCGCGTTTATTTTCCGTCAGCCAATATCCCTCAACACCATCCGCAGCCATAGCGGGAAGAGCGCTTAACATTATAAGCAAAAACGCGGCTAAAATTTTCATTATTTATCTCCCTTATCATGAATAAAATCACTCACTCACTTCATCATACCAAAATCAAAACATGGATGCTTATTTTAATTTGCATTGCAACCATCATGATGATAGATATAGCGGGCTTCAATACTGAAGCAAAAAACTTTATTACTCTTTGAAAGGGGTGATGCACTGTGGTCAGTGTAAACGTACGCGATAATAATGTCGAACAGGCTCTACGAGTTCTGAAGAAGAAAATGCAACGTGAAGGTATCTTCCGTGAAATGAAACTTCGTCGCCATTATGAAAAACCATCGGAGCGCAAGCTTCGCGAGAACGAGGAAAATATCCGCCGTTCCCGTAAGATGGACCGCAAACGCAAAGAACGCGACGGTTTTTAAAAGCCGCATAGAGTTCTAAGTGTAACATTTTATAAAAAACCGCCGAATGTATTTTGGGCGGTTTTTTTGTGTCTGTACAATATCAAACAATACGTCACTATAGGCGCAAGCTTCAAAGTTCGATATAGTAATCAAATAATTAATAAAGACAGGCTATGATTTTACAATGAAAAAACTTTTTTTAAGCATGATGTTCTTAAGTGTTCTCTCAACATCTAGCACGGCTATGGCCCAGGCTTGGAGACATTACACGTCTGATACTGGTCTTTTTCAGACCTACCTAACCGAAGACGCTCAGGAAAATTTTGAAGAAATGCGTATTAACAATGGAACAGTAGCATTGTCAGGCGTGACGTTTAAAACATTTGATCAGCGCCCATATAAAAACACCATCAAAAATTACTACGTGAAATATCAACAGTCACTCGGTCCAAAGCTAAGCACGGAACAAATGAATGAATATGTTGAGCAGGAAATGATGGAATATCTGCTTAATTTTAAGGATATGAACGGAATAGTTATTGAAAAAAAAATAGGCCCTCATAAAATTCTTAGCGTACCCAGTGGGGATCTTCATATTACTTATACGGATCCAGATTTAGGTGAGCAATCTTTAAAAATGCGCTTAATTATGTCACCGAACACTAAATATCAACAAGTCGTTAATGGATCGGAAGAGGCCGTAAATCAATTCGAAGCGCAGCAATTTTTCAAAGTTTTTTATCCATCCGCATCGTTCCTCTATAAAAACGGTACGATAAAAAATGAATGGAAAGAATATAAATCTCCATTAGGCATTTTCACTGCATATTTACCCGAAAAAATGGACACTTACGTACCAGCTGACGTGATCATTGAAAATACAGACAATGTGGAACGCGCAAGTATTCAATTTTATGACCCTTTATGGCGTCAATACCTTTTTTACAATATCCACGGCTATAAATTGGACAAGCCAGCGAACTATGAAAATGTTGAGGCGCTTTTGCGTAAAGGGCACATTTTAAATCATCGATTAACAGCAGATCAAGCCAAATTCAGAAATCTTAAAAATGGCGATATTGCAATCATGGAGGCCGAATACGCTATAGAACCAGAAGATGAACTCCCATATGCTGATTACGTGAAGCTACGAGCATTATTTTTGGATGATGTGATTTTGGTGCACGAAATTATCGGAGGACGACAACATGTTAAATCTGAGTTTATCAATAATGTTATACGTTCAGTTGTGTTTATGCCAGCCGAAGTTAAAAAAAGCATCAAGCAAATCGCAGAAGAAAATGAACGATTGAAACAAATGAACGCAACTCGAAGACCTTAAATGGCTCTCGTCGCATTTTTTAACCAAGCCTGTTCTCCATCCTCATTTAGGTGCATTTTTAGAAATTCATAAACGCGGGCATGATAAGAGTTTAGCCAATTTTTTTCGCCATCATTTAACTTACTTCCATCCACAAGGCGCAAATCGATAGGCACAAAACTCACGGTTTCGAACGACTTTGCCTCATTGTCGTCACCGCGCACCAAAACAAGATTTTCTATCCGAATGCCGTAATGACCGCTCTTGTAATAGCCTGGCTCATTGGAAATCAACATGCCAGGTGTAAAAACATCGCCGCAACGCGGAGAAATACTGGTTGCCGCTTCATGCACCGCGAGAAAGCATCCCACTCCATGTCCTGTCCCGTGCCCATAATTGAGTGGGGCCAGTGGCGCACGCGCTAACGCATCCACATCCCTGCCTGTAGCCCCATTCGATAAATTTGCGCATGCTACTGCAATGTGCCCTTGCAGCACCTTTGTGAAATTCTCGCGCATTTCCGCGCTGGGCTTTCCAACAGCAATTGTGCGCGTAATATCCGTGGTTCCCGCAATATTGTTATCAGCGTCATAATATTGCCCTCCGCTATCAACAAGTAACAAGCTGTCATTTTGAATAACTTTATTATCGCGAGGGTTAGGGCGGTAATGCACTACCGCGCCATTTGACCCAAAACCTGCAATCGTGGGGAAACTATCAGCGCGAAACGCGGGATGATCTTTACGAAAATCGAGCAATTTGGCGACCACATCCATCTCTGTAATCGTGCCGATATCTGCATGCTTATCTATCCAATATAAAAAACGACTAACCGCCACGCCGTCAATAATATGCGCCGCTTTCAACGCCTCAATTTCGCTTGTTGATTTAATGGCTTTGGGCGCAATGCAAAAATCTTTTGCATTTGGAGTCTCTAACCCTCGATTTTCAAATATATGCTTAAAGACCACAGGGGCATGCGCATAATCTATGAGGACTCGTTCATCAATCTTATTACATAATTCCACAATTTCCGCTTCGTCGACTATATGGACATTACTTCCAATATGCGTCTGCACATCATCGCCGACCTTGGCAGGGTTAATAATCCAGTCTATTGGTTTTGATCGATCAGCGTAAACAACGCCATAGGATAAAACATAGGGCGTGTTTTCAATGTCTTGCCCGCGCACATTGAGAAGCCAACTCATCGAATCTGGTGATGCAATCACAACTGCATCACTGCCCGCATCGCGAACAGCGTTCGCAATGATATCTTTTTTTTCTGATAACGATTGTCCTGCAATTTTTTCATTAAAAACATAACTCTGTCCGATTGGCGCTAAAGGACGATCTTGCCATAGTTTGTCAATAATATTATGTGCTAAAGGCTCTATTATAACATGCTGCGCTTCGTGTTTGATCGCCTGAATTTGATCATATGTATGCAACCAAGGATCATACCCAATCCTTGCCCCAGCAAACGCATGTTCGTTAAGCCAAACGCCAACCTTACTACTTTGTGGTGTCTCAAAAATGGCAGTGTCCACTTCGCTCTTAACCTGCTCATCATAACGGCTATCAGTAATCACGCATGCAACATTATGCAGTATCACCGCTGTTCCCGCCGAGCCTGTAAAACCGCTCAACCATTGCAATCGCTCATACGCCGCGGGAACAAACTCACCTTGATAAGCATCGGCTTTGGGCACTATATATCCGTCTAATCCCTCATCCGCCAAACATTGTCGAACGGCTTGCAACTTGCTGATCGTACTCATCACATTTTTATTCATACCCGTAGTGTGACGCGAGAAAATCTATTTTGCCAGCTGTTTTTTATAGCGTTTTTTTACCAATTTTTTATGATAGTCTATGTTTATGCCTTATTTACTTCTCATTATTGGCCTTATTATTGGTTTGATCGCGCTATACCGTTTCTTCCTGAACGCCACAGTAAAAAACATTAAAGCGTTCTTTCTCGTCACCATTACTGTATGTTTGACTATAGCAATCATTCTGCTGGCAATTACTGGTCGTCTTCCTGCGGCTATGGCTGTTTTGGTGGCATGCATTCCCGTCGGCTTAGGTCTTATAAAATCTTTAAAAGATAAGGATAAAACGTTTGACGCGCCACAAGCTGTAAACAACCGCGAAGAAGCTTATGAAATTTTGGGGCTAAAAAATGATGCAACGCCAGAAGAAATAAATACGGCTTACAAAAAACTGATATCCAAAGTGCATCCCGACCATGAGGGCTCACAATGGTTAGCTGCTAAACTCAATCAGGCACGAGATATATTGCTCAAAGACTTGTAAATTAAAACTACGATTTTCAAGCGTGATTTTCAAAACATAACAGGTTAACGTAGACCCCATGACCGATTCATATAAAAGACCCATTCGAAAAGCGATTTTCCCCGTAGCGGGACTTGGTACACGTTTCCTCCCAGCCACCAAAGTCATGCCCAAGGAAATGCTGCCAATCAACGACCGCCCTCTCATTCAACATGTATACGAAGAAGCGCGTGAGGCAGGGATTGAGGAATTTATCTTTGTTACTGGGCGTCATAAAAACATGCTCGAAGAACATTTTGATTTCCAGCCCGAACTTGAAAACGTCCTTTTGGGGCGCGGCAAAGATGCAATGCTGGAAAAAGTCCGTAACTCCGAAATTGGAGCAGGGCAGCTATTCCTCACCCGCCAACCTAAGCCGCTGGGCCTGGGCCATGCAGTATGGTGCGCTGCAAAATTAATCGAAGACGAGCCATTCGCTATTTTGCTCCCTGATATGTTGATACAAAACGATGTCGGCTGCCTAAAACAAATGGTCGATGTCTATGCGCAAACAGGCGGAAATATTATTGCAGTCGAAGATGTACCGCGCCAAGAAACTGACAAATACGGGATTGTTGATACGGGCGGCGAAGATAAAGACACAAGCAAAAAAACACTCAATGTCAAAGCTTTGGTTGAAAAACCCGCCCCCCAAGACGCCCCTTCAACCCTCTCGGTGATTGGACGCTATATTCTTCAGCCCGAAGTGTTCAAACATCTTTCATCCTTCGAAACGGGTGCGGGTGGCGAAATTCAATTGACCGATGCCATGGCCAAGCTTATTGGCACCCAACCCTTTACGGCGATGAAGTTTGACGGCGCATTGTTTGACAGCGGTAGCCGTTTAGGATTTATTCAAGCCAATATGGCTTTTGCCAGCAAAGATCCTGAAATTGGCGCTGATGTGCAACGCTCAATTATTAAAATGGCTGAGCAATTACAAAACAATAAGAAAGATTAAATTCATGAGTGCCAATCCGAAAATTTCTCCTGCCCAAACAACAGCTATTTTTCCAAACGCGCACCAGCTATCGCCAACCATTCTGCGCGAATATGATATCCGCGGGCAGGTGGATATTAATCTGTCGGTCAAAGATGCACTCGCACTGGGGCGGGCATTTGGCACATGGCTGATCCGTGAGGGCTATAAGAACACGGGAAAAATTTGCGTTGGATATGATGGGCGTCATTCATCGCCGCATATGGCGAATGCTTTGATTAAGGGGCTCATGGAAACGGGTTACAATGTAGAAGCAATCGGCCTCGGCCCGACACCTATGCTGTATTACGCGGTGAAAACCCGTGCCGCAGATGCTGGGATCATGGTGACGGGGTCGCATAACCCTTCCGATTATAATGGCTTCAAAATGGCTTTGGTTAAAGAGCCAGTTTTTGGTGAAAAGATAAAGAAAATCGGAGACATTGCCGCTAAGGGCGACTTTGAAAACGGTTCTGGTCACACTCATAATTTTGATATAAAGGCCGATTATGTTGCCCGACTCCTCCAAGACCTCACAGCCACGCGCGACTTAAAGATCGCATGGGACGCGGGGAATGGCGCTGCGGGTGAAGTGCTCAATATGCTGGTTAAAAAATTGCCGGGCGAACATATCTTGCTTTTTGATGATATTGATGGCAATTTCCCAAACCACCACCCTGATCCCACGGTCGACAAAAATCTTGCCGATTTGCAAAAGGCGGTGAAAGAGCATGGTTGTGACATGGGGATTGCGTTTGATGGTGACGGTGATCGCATCGGCGTTGTGGATGAAAACGGACAAGTTTTGCGCTGCGATATTTTGATGACCATTTACGCGCGCGAAGTACTGGAAAATCACCCAGGCGCCGCCATTATCGGAGATGTTAAATGTTCACAAGTCATGTTCGATGAAATTAACCGTCTCGGCGGTAAAGCCGTAACATGGAAAACGGGGCATTCGCTGATCAAAAATAAAATGGCAGAACTTAATGCCCCTTTAGCAGGGGAATTAAGCGGTCATATTTTCTTCGCGGATAAATATTACGGTTATGACGATGCTCTTTATTGCGCTATTCGCCTCATAAATGATGTCGCGCGTGAAGAAGGTGCGCTTTCAACACTCACAAAGCATCTCCCCGTATTATTCAACACACCAGAATTACGGGTAGAAGTAGATGAAGCCAGTAAATTCGATATCGTGCCCAAAATAATAAAAAATATTAAGGCCAATCTGCCACAAGACGTAACTTTAGACGACATTGATGGTATTCGCTACATTTGCCCTGATGGATGGTGGCTACTTCGCCCGTCCAATACGCAAGCCGTTCTGGTCTTTCGCGCCGAAAGCAGTACAGCAGAAGGGCTAGAACGATTAAAATCCATGGCTTCAGAAGCGGTAAGAAAACTCGGCTACACCCTAAAGCTCGCACAACATTAAATCTAAAATGAAGAGGATATAAAATATGAGCAACACTATTGATATCGGCATATTGGAGCTGTTGGCTTCAAAAATTTGCCATGATTTGATCTCCCCAATTGGTGCGGTCAATAATGGTATTGAATTTATGGCTGAAATGGGCGAAGACGCTGGCGACGAAGTCACAGACCTTATTGCCTTTAGCGCAAACCAAGCCTCCTCAAAACTAAAAGCCTATCGTATGGCATATGGCGCAGGTGGTTCCGATGATTCTATTCGACCAGAAGAAGTATTTAACACGATTCAAGACATCATCGGCGCAGAAGAAAAAATCAAGCAAGAGTGGGATGCTTACGGTCCTCTCGGCTTTGAAGATCGCCCCAAAGCCTATTGCAAAATGTTGATGTGCGCCATGATTTTGGCTATGGATTGCCTCCCCAAAGGTGGAAAAATAACGGTGACAGCGGGGCAGGGTGAACAAAGCATTATCACAGCATCTGGGGAAAATGCCGGAGTGCGCCAATTAAGCGGAAGTGCTCTTATGCTGACTATGCCTCGCGTTACCTTAGAGCCGAAATATGTGCATGCCTATATTACAGGATTATTAGGAAAAAACTATGGTTACTCATTTGCCCTAAATGACGACACAGATGGTGAAGTAAAAATTATTATGAATTTACCATCTGAGTAAACATAGAATATCGTAAAATTTTTTTTTTATGATGCATTCTCATTTCATAAAACGCATACTGTTAATAGATCATGAGTAAACTTAAGACCAATAAAAACTCTCCTCCAAACAGAACGTGTCTTATCGTAGATGATAGTCGCGTGGTAAGACGCGTGGTTGGCCGTATTGTTCAAGATCTCGGTTTTGCAGTTCAAGAAGCCGAAAACGGAGTGGAAGCCAGAAATATTTGCGAACAAAAAATGCCCGAAGTTATAGTATTAGATTGGAATATGCCCGAAATGAACGGCATAGAATTCCTTGAAAAACTGCGCCGCATGGACGGTGGCGCAAAACCCAAAGTTGTTTTCTGCACCATAGAGAATTCTCTGATCAATATACAACGCGCAATCAATACGGGCGCGGATGAATATATTATGAAACCGTTTGATGGCGAAATTATCAGATCAAAATTCGCGCAAATCGGATTATTTGGAAGAATGAGATAAGCCATGAAACTCACCGACTACGATGTTTATAAGAATATTATCTGCGAAGCATCAGGGATTCACCTCAACCAAGACAAAAGCTCTTTGCTTGAATCCCGCCTCAGCCCCGTAGCAAAGCGCTGGGGCTTTGAATCGATGGCCGCTATGACGCGAAGCCTCGATACTGTTCCGGAAAAAAACCTTATTCGCGACATTGTAGCCGCAATGGTCAATAATGACACCGCCTTTTTTTCTGACATGTCCGCATTCGAATCATTTGAAAAAACAGTTCTCACCTACCTCCAACATGCCCGCAAAAAGAAAATGCGCATTTGGTGTACAGGGTGTTCAAGCGGTCAAGAAGCCTATTCCATCGCGATGGTCCTGCGCAATATGGCGCAAGAGTTTTCGGGCTGGAACATCGAAATTTTAGCCACAGACATCTCTGCAAACGCGATAGAACAAGCGCGCGAAGCGAAATACACACAATATGAAGCGCAACGCGGACTGCCGGTGCAAATGTTGCTCCAATATTTTCGCCCTGATGATGAACATTGGGTGTTAAATGCGGGAGTTCGAAAAATGGTCACGTTTAAAACCTTCAATTTACTCCATTCCATGAATGATTTTGGTGAATTTGATGTAATTTGGTGCGCCAATGTACTCAACGATTTTGATTATGACGTGCGCGATAAAACCCTAAAAAATCTCTCGGCGCAACTCGTGTCAGATGGATTTCTAGTTTTGGATAATGATGCGGCAATTACCAAAAGCCACGGCTTTAAAAATTTGTTAAATAATAAAAGTATATATGTCCCAATCGACAGCGAGCATTAAATGTTTTCCTTTATTCAAGCGGTATTTAACCTTGTAAAATAGCGCTTTTAGCCTTAAATAAGTCTCTTAACCTCAACTTTAAAAAATCGAGAGAACAATGAGCGCCAACGTCGAAGTCAAAAATAATATTATCCAAGACCCCAACGCTGTAAAAATCAAACGTGTTCTTATTTCTGTATCTAATAAAAACGGTATTGAAGATTTTGCTCGTATGCTTTCCGATCATGGTGTGGAAATTCTCTCCACTGGTGGTACCGCAAAAGCTTTAAAAGATATGGGCCTCAATGTAAAAGATGTCTCCGATCACACAGGCTTTCCCGAAATTATGAACGGACGCGTCAAAACCCTGCATCCGACAATTCACGGCGGAATTTTGGCCAAACGTTCCGATGAAAACCACGTCAAAGCGATGGATGACAATGGCATTGTTGATATTGATATGGTGGTTGTAAATCTCTATCCGTTCGTGGAAACCGTCAAAAGTGGCAAAGATTTCGATGAATGTATAGAAAACATTGATATTGGCGGGCCAGCCATGATCCGTGCTGCGGCGAAAAATCATGAATTTGTCGCTGTCGTGACCGATCCTCAAGATTATAAACGTATTTCCGATTGCATGAATAAATTTGATGGATGCATAACCAAAAAGCTTCGCCGCCAATTGGCCGCAACGGCCTTTGCTTTAACTGCCACATATGATTCCAACATCGCGAGCTGGTTTGTATCAAAAATGGATGATGATTACGGTTATCCTCGCCGCATCAGCATTTCGGGCACGCGCAAAGAAGTTCTGCGTTATGGTGAAAACCCGCATCAAAGCGCGGCGCTTTACACAATGGATCACGCCCCGCGCCCTGGCGCAGCTTACGCCAGCCAAGTTCAAGGCAAGGCGTTATCATACAACAATATCAACGACACGGACGCTGCTTTTGAGCTGGTTTCTGAATTCGCACAACCCACAGTCGCCATCATTAAACACGCAAATCCGTGCGGTGTGGCAAGTGCTGATAATACGCTTGATGCATATAATCGCGCTTTTTCTTGCGACACCACAAGTGCGTTTGGCGGCATTATTGCCCTGAACCGCACACTCGACAAAGCAACAGCCCAAGCCATCATCAAAAAATTCTGTGAAGTAATCATTGCGCCCGATATATCTGGTGATGCCATTGATGTTTTAAAAACCAAACCCAATGTGCGTGTTTTAACAACTGGCGGCATGCCAGACGCTATGCAAAAGCGCCAAATGGTCACCCGCATATCTGGCGGTATGCTGGTACAAGACGTCGATACAGGCCACATCACACTCGATGATCTGAAAGTGGTCACGGACCGTGAACCGACAAAACAAGAGCTTGAGGATATGTTGTTTGCCTTCCGCGTGGCAAAACACGTGAAATCAAATGCAATCGTCTATGCCAAAAATGGCGCAACCGTGGGCGTGGGGGCTGGGCAAATGAGCCGTATAGACTCCGCCAGAATAGCCGCATGGAAAGCGCAAGACATGGCTAATCAAATGGGATTAAGCGAGCCATTAACCAAAGGCTCCGTTGTCGCGTCTGACGCATTTTTCCCATTTGCAGACGGTTTAATCAGCGCCGCCGAAGCAGGTGTAACTGCGGTTATACAACCCGGCGGATCAATACGTGATGATGAAGTCATTCAAGCCGCGAACGAGCGCGGCTTGGCGATGGTCTTTACAGGCATTCGCCATTTTAAGCATTAAAATAATTTAGAATATTTAGCGATTCGTTTGTGGTATGTCGCCCGTCATTTTGTTTTGAATGGTGACATCAGTTTTCACATGCTCATAACCTATAGCTTGGCTTGGAATACGAGTATTGACGCTTTCACTAACCGCCAATTTTTCCGCACTTGTAAGCGGCGAAGTGGCCAAAATTCCAGCATCCATTTTGGGAGCTGGCTGTGTAACTTGTGTATTCGTCTGAATTTTACTAACTGATGTGTTTTTCATTGACGGGTAAGATGAAGCTTTAGGTTGCGCTTCATCATGCCCCATAATGATAGACTTCGTCGGCAAAAATGTATCCGTTTGCGCATTATACGTCCCGTTAGTATTTGGAAACATCGTTGCTTTATCGCCATAGTTATTTTGTACGGCAATATTAGGTTGCGATGCAGCCGCCTCGTTAGAATGTAACTCAACACCTGTCTTCAAACTCAATTTAGATTGAACAACACTCAAATCTATACCCGTATCTGTGTTAACAACTAGCAAATCTGCGCGCGCACTTGGTGCATAAGTATGTGAAACCAATAAAGTTGCGGCCAATAAAATAATTTTTTTCATGTCTGTTTCCTCATATAAAAATATAAACTACAGCATACAAACACATAAAAAACGCGATAGTTCCGAAAAAAAGAACATCGCGTTCAAATAAATAAAATCACTTTACGAACTGGTCGTAGAATTCAGCATATCTTGCTTAGCCTGAAACATTTGCTCGTTCTGGCGTTGTTGTTCAAAGAAACGCTCTTGCGCTTGTTGTTCAGCAATTTGGCGTTGTTGATCGAGGCGTGTTTGTTCTTCGAAACGCTTTTGTTCAAAATGGTCTTTGTTTTCTGACTGTCTTCGTTCAAACTCTGCATCAGAAGCCCGTTTTTTTTCAAAATAAGCATCATTCTCACGCTGCCGCATTTCAAAAATCATCTGCTCTTCTTGTCTTTTTCTTAGCATCTCGCGTGCAAGAAATTCCTGATCAATAGCCAAAACTCTAAACCCTCCATAAAAAAACGTCTAAATTAATTATAAACGGGCAAATCT
>JBBKXA010000185.1:0-4726 GCA_037969235.1 Bdellovibrionales bacterium
ACATTAGGAGATATTATCATGAAAAATACAACCTCACTCACACAAACATATACCGTCATAGCAACAATTATAGCAGCTTCATTATTAAGCTCTTGCGATACCCCTGACGAAAATATTGATCAACAACAGCCTATTACAATAGATTCCACTATCGAAGAAGAACCATACAATCCTTTCGATACTTTGCCAAATCAAGATGAAATTATTGAGCTTGGCGCCTTCATGGAAGCGGCCGTAGTTAATGTCGCTAATACAAGCAACAACCAACTCCTCTATATAATTGAAAACATGAGCCAAGAAACTGCTGAGCAATTAACGCGGATAACAAGAACGCCACTTACTTTGTTTGAAGATCTCTCTCGATTATCACAGGACCCCCAACTTTCTTCGGAACAAATTGATAATATTAATAATACATATGATGCACTCGCACTTAGCACGGTCAAACATATGGATGGTCCGCAAATAGGCGATGCCTTATTCGCAGCCAGCCAGGCCGCACAGTTTGATCAAATAAGTATTATTCTAAATAACGCATCAAAAAAAGCTCTAAAAGAGTTTTCGCAAACTCGTGGGCAACTTGTATCAAATATTCTGATTAATTTAACTTCGCATGTAGTTCATAGTTTGGATGAGCAACAACAAAACACAATCAATGAAACATACAAAAACCTTGTTGAAAAAACATTTGTCAATTTGGATGTTCAAAATATGATTCCTCCGCTAAGAATTCTTCACCAAGAATTAAATACTAGCGGTGACAAAAACAGAATGCATAAGCAATTACAAATTTTAACCAATAATGTTTCTAACACTCAAGCAGAAGAATTAACCAGCAGATCAAGTTTTGATGTAATGGGTGCTTTGGCGGCTCTGGCGAGAGAATTTAACTACCCCGAACTTAATCCCACAGACTTTGATCTTGTTAATAGTATTTACGAAGATTTCGGACGAAAAACCCTCAAACATTTACAAGCTTTTGAAATGGCCACCATGATTGAGGATAATTTAAGCTTTAGAGCTTACGAACCTCTCCTAATTACAGCGCAGGAATTGACAGATGAAATTGCTGAAGAAATAGTGAAAACGCGAACTACTGCCGAAGACACACTCATAAAAATTTCTTCATTAACATCAACCACACAAGATGCTGAAATTTTAGAAGCACTTGATAAAATATACCAGACTTTAGCGCAAAAATTTGTGCCCCACATGGAGCCACACCAAATCGCGATTGTAGTGCACTTTATAGATCTTCAAAATGTTTTCGGAGTTAAGCAGCGCACGAAAATTAACGAGGCTTTAGGTGTTGAAGAGTCAAATCCACAACTGGAAACACTTGGATTTTAAGAAATAAAAATAAACAAGTTGATTTTAAAAGGTCAAAGCGCTAAATAATTAATCGCAAACACGGCGACCTGCGGACAGATGGCAGAGCGGTTGAATGCACCGGTCTTGAAAACCGGCATGGGTTTATAGCCCATCCAGGGTTCGAATCCCTGTCTGTCCGCCATTTTGTTTTCCAGCGCGATCCAATGCACACCAAAGACACCACCGATACACTAGCGTTTTGACAGAACTAGCGTCCGGCACACTCCAATCGCATCCTTTACAATCCAGAATTAATGCGGGTATATTTGCGGGTATAAAATCAAAACATTTGAGCCGCCATGCCCTTAACTGAATTATCTATAAAATCTCTTAAGCCGAAGCCCCAAAAGTATCGCGTCGCAGATTCGGGCGGCTTATGCATTGAAATTGCCCCCTCCGGTAATAAGTTTTGGCGTTTTCGCTATCGGTTCCTCGAAAAAGAGCAGTTATTATCCTTGGGTAAATACCCTATAATTTCTCTCGCAGAAGCCCGAGATAAACGCGACAAGGCAAAAGCCCTTTTGAATGACGGCATAAACCCTGCACGGCAAAAGAAAATCGATAAAATGAGACACGCCCACTCTCATGAAAATACTTTTGAAGCCTGCGCCCGCCGATGGCTTGAACTAAAACAGGCTAATTTAAACGAAAAATACCGCACACAATGCATCACCAGAATGGAACAACATATTTTCCCTGAAATAGGCGCATTGCCAATTGATGACATTACGATTCCAGATGTTGTTCACGTGCTAGAAAAAATTGCGAGCCGCGGAACTATCGAAACGGCGAAGCGAATGAAGCAGCTCATTAGCCAAACATTCCGATATGCCTCACAACGCGGCTTGTGCGTGCACAACCCCGCATCCGATTTAAGAGATATTTTCCATTCCAAGCCACAAAAACATCACCCCTGCGTGAAAATAAGTGAGCTACCGGATCTCTTAAAGGCTATCGATACTTATAAAGGCGATATGCTTGTAAGGCTTTCTCTGCGGCTTTTATCTTTAACATTCGTAAGAACGGCTGAAATTATTGGAGCTGAATGGGATGAAATCAATTTTGACAAGCAAGAATGGCGCATCCCTTCAGAGCGGATGAAAATGAAACAGGCCCATATTGTCCCCTTATCAAAACAATCTATCGATATTTTGAATATGGTTTATCAAATTACAGGCGATAAAAAATTTGTATTTTACAGTTCTCGAAGCAAATCCAGACATGTAAGCAATGCTGTCTTTTTAAATGCCTTAAAGCGAATGGGATACAAAGGGGAAATGACCGGTCACGGCTTTAGGACGCTTGCCAGCACAATTCTCAACGAAAGGGGCTTCAACTCAGATTGGATAGAACGACAATTAGCGCATTCCGATGAAGACAAAGTGCGATCCGCGTATAACAGGGCCGAATACCTCTTAGAACGCAAAAAAATGATGCAGGAATACGCTAACATTCTTGATGGAATAAAGATAAACGACGATGAAAACGTTGTGCACATCACCTCAAAAGAAGAGCTTAAAAATGGCTGACCACATATCCAACAAAGAAAAAGAAGCATTGGCTTATGAACTAATTGACATGACAGCGTGGGCTTTAAAGGAATTAAATGGCGCTAGAATTCCTAAAGCGTGGAAAGACCGGTTAAAAGAAAAATTAGAAATGACAAAGCAGAATGATCAATTGGCGGTAAACATCAATGATCAAAAAGATGTTGCTGCCGAAATGTCACTCCAACGCTCAAGACTTCATGCTTCAGAGGGGACCCCTGCCACCTTTCCAAAACCAGAAGGAATAACAAAACACACACACCGCTTATCAGAAAAATACAATCTCTCAGATTCCAATGATGCGTTCAAATATGAGAAAAAATATAAATATTCAATTTCATCAAGAAGAAGAGAACAAGCGCTAGCTTTATTAGAAACAGAAATTGAAACAGCAAACAAGCTTGGCTTTCCGCCTAATACAGACGCCTTAAAAGCCGCGTCCATACTTCGCGAAGAAAAACCAATTCACGATAAAATCAGGAACTGGATCAGTGCTGGATCTAAGGTAAATGTTTTAAGATCCGATACACAAAACCCTTTGCTTTTAAAAATTTTGACCGAGACAAATTTGCTCAGAAACAATGCTACTTCCCAAAAAGCCACTAATCATACCAGTGAAGAATAGCTTCTAATTGTCCATGTTCATCCTTGTAAGTGCAATACGCACCCAACCGATACAAGGAGAAGACAATGACCAATCAAATTTTACGACTACCTGAAGTTAAAAGGCTAACCGGCTTATCCAGATCATCCATTTATCAAAAAATATCTGACGGCGTATTTCCAAAGCAAATACACATTGGCGCCAATTCTGTTGGCTGGCTTCATTCCGACATTCAAAACTGGATTTCCGAAATTATACAGCGCAGCGGAGGCGCTGATGATGCAAGTTCGCCTCGCAAAAGCAGCTCTGAATAATTTGTTATGACGGAATATTTAACAACCCAGCAAGCGGCAGACATATTGAAACGCTCTGTGCCAACATTAAAGCGCTGGCGGCGGGATAATGTCGGACCTCCCTGCTTTAAAAATGAAAACACGGTTCTCTATTCTAAAGCTAGGTTAATAGAATGGATTGAGGATCATACGAGCTAACAACGCATCAAACCGTATCAAATTTAGCGGAAGTTTTTATAAGCAGGAAAATATTGAGCCTTAAGCACAGAAAGGCTTTAGGGCAGAAGCAAACAACTCACATATATAGTATAATGAAAACATCATACCTTCACATCACAAGACATTTAACAAGAAAACAGGTTATTTCTATTTTTGAAGCATCTGAAAAAGCTTTTGAAATGGACTGCGCGTTAAATCGGTTTTTTACAATTCACTTGGATGATTTTGTCGCCCCCAAACGACCTCAAGCTTTTGTAATAGACCTATTGGAACACACAAGAAAATGGCTAAGACGACGCGACCTACCTGTGTCGTATGTTTACACCCTAGAGAATGGCAAATGCAAAGGCATACACGTCCATTTATTGATTCACATACCTGCGGGCTACCAAACGGACTACAAACGCGCCATGGCGGCTTGGTTGCACTTTAAGATAAAAAAACCATGGGTCGCTATAGAAACTATTCAATATCCTATTTATGGCAGCTTAAGCCCCATGAATAGCATTTACGGTGCCTTGCGATACATTTGCAAAGGGATCAACCCGCAAACGCCGATCAATGATATTAACCCTTTCAATCAAGGAACCATAACGGGGCGACGCTGGGGAATATCAAAGTCTTTAAAATAAAGGGTAAAGAAAATGAGCGAAAAGAAAACGAACACCACGACAAGCAAGCAACAAATCATT
>JBBKXA010000186.1:0-9799 GCA_037969235.1 Bdellovibrionales bacterium
GTCATTTTTGAATCACCTTTGGTTTCATAAGCTCAGTTCCCTGGTATATATTCATAATAGTCACAATTAAACTGAAGAAGAGAGGTTTGGGGGTGTAGATCAAGAACTATACGACTCATATGCCCTATAGAATTTGGAGGAAATTTTGTATACCGCCTTTGTAAATACACGTTTGCTAGCGCTAGGCCTGCCACCGCATTTAATGCATTTTTTAAATTGGCTTTCTTAAAATCACTGTCTCTATGATGCTTAACTCTGTTGTAAGAACGCCACCATAACGGGTTTGAAGTGCTATTTCTGTCCCATTCAACCCAAGGAGTAAGTTTGAGTCCATATCTGGGGATCGTGCAATACTCGCTAATGAGATACGACTGCTTACTTTGAATAGTTTCACGGTATGTCCTTATGCCAGTATGCGATTTTTCAGGTGAGACCTCATTACATAGAGTTTTGAGCACAACATCCACTTCAGAAGCAGCGGCTAAAAGCAAATGAGCTAACTCAATGGAATGAGTATCATAATTGCTTTCGGTAAATTCTATATATCTAGAAACTTTTGCTAGATCATCCTCCAGTGCTAGAAAATAATTCCAGTGATTAGAAATATCTTTGTATTGAGGTATACCCATTTCATCATCCTTTTATTTCGTTTACTGTTTCTGCCAATCTTACATATTTGATGCGTTTCAGCATAATTTTTTATCTTTTGCTAAAGTTACAATGTTATCTATAAAATCTGCCCAGTCCTGCATCATAGTTTTACGTTCATCTAAAAACTGGGTGCGGTCATAGGCTTCGCCCAATGGGTTGCTAGTTTTATGAGCGAGTTGTTTCTCGATAACCTCGCTATCATATTTCAGACGTTCTCTAATTACGGTACGCGCCAAAGCTCTAAACCCATGTGCCTTTGTTTTATCGCCAAAACCCAAGCGCTGTATTGCTTTGTTAACGGTGCCGTCACTCATTGGGTTTTTAAGCTTAGCTTGTGAAGGAAAAACCCAATCCGTGTTTAAATTTTCTGTTTCAAGACGTTGGGCTTTAAGTATTTCGATGGCTTGATTGGATAAAGGTACAATATGGGCACGGCGCATTTTCATCTTATCCGCATTAATACGCCATTCCTTGGCCTTTAAGTCTATCTCACTCCATTGCGCTTGCCTGATTTCCCCTGGGCGTTGAAATGTAAGCAGTGAAAACCAAACAGCACGTCGAGTGCGTTCAAATATACGCGCTTTATTGCGTTTTAAGGCATCAATAAAGGCAGGTAACTCACTTTCGTCTAATGCGGCAAAGTGAGTTGTTTTCTTACCCTTCAAAGCGCCTGAGAGATTAGCGGCGGCATTCCATTTACATTTGCCTGTCTGAATACCATAGTTAAAAACCATGCTAGAAATTTGCTTAGCCTTCTTTGCCATGTCAAAGGCGTTATTACTTTCAATTTTTCTAATAGGCACTAATAAATCAGAGGGTTCAATATCCACAATTGGTTTGTTGCCAATGGAGGGAAACAAATGTTTTTCTAAGCAACGTAAAATCTTATTGGCATATCCCGCGCTCCAACCCTCTAAATTATTGCCATGCCACTCCAGAGCAACTGATTTAAACGTATTTTGAGCAAGCCTCTCTGCTTCAAGCTTAGTTTCTGTTTTATGAAGCATAGGGTCTTTAGGGGGGACTTGAGCTAATAGCTTTTTGGCATGATCCCTGACTTTTCTAGCATCGGCCAAACTAATAGTGGGGTATACCCCTATTGCCAGCAATTTTTCCTTGCTCATAAAACGGTATTTTAAACGCCACAACCTAGACCCACTGGGCTTTACATGGAGATATAGGCCACCGCCATCAAACTTTTTATAAGGCTTAGTTTCTGCCTTTGCATTCTTACATGCTGTGTCTGTTAAAGGCATGATACCCCCACCCAATTATTCGATACCCCCATAAAGTACCCCCAAATTATCTGACTGTAAACGATTAATTATAATCGATAGAGGTCATGAATGTAATATAAACAAAACCAAGATATCGACTATAACCGTTACTCACAAAGGATTTTAAGGTCATCTATGAGCATAAGCGAACGCTCTTGAACGAGTGTGAATAGTATTAATTTTTGGAAAAATGGTGCCCGGGGAGAGAATTGAACTTTCGACACGGGGATTTTCAGTCCCCTGCTCTACCACTGAGCTACCCGGGCATACTTTGTAAAAAAGTATTGTAGAGAGTTATAAGAAAAACTCTATGCCGTGTCCAGCGCTTTATTTGCAAAAATAAAATTGGCATCTTTTAATATATAAGTTAATGTTTATATATAAAAACAGACAGATAAAAATATGACGCAAAAACAAGAACACCAAGCTGGTGTAAATCATTTCATACAAGGCCTTGAAGGTGGGCTTGATCCGCAAAATGCAGCGCTCAATTTAATCGCGACTTTACATGAGAAGAATCCAAAAGTCGCAGAAGACAAAATAGCGTCAGATATTGCGGCGCTCGCATCCGCTGTTAGTGATGTTGCTGAACAATGGCGCTTAGCAAGCTTAAACCGTTCTCAACGAACATTAAATGAAGATGAACTCAATGAGGCAATTATACAGCTAAAGCTTGCGGCGCAAATTATGCGTGATTTAAATGATCGTATAAGCCTGCATCCAAAAGCACCAGATACAGGCTTGTAATTTTATGATAGCACCCCGTGGAAGCGATCTTCCAATGGAGGCGTGCGGCGTTTGCGCGTCATTTCCACCAACCCGAGCGACGTAATGCCATGGATTTGTACCGTGCAAGGATCATCGTTAATCGCCTCATTTAAAACATCAAGCAGGGCGGCTTGCTCCTTTTTATCCATATTCAAAAAATCCACCACAATAATACCGCCACTGTTACGCAGGCGAATTTGCCGCGCCAATTCTTTCGCCGCTTCAACATTGACCGCGAGATTAGAATTGCGACATCGCCCCTTATTCACATCAATTGCCGTTAGCGCCGCCGTGCCTTGAATAACCACGCTCCCGCCCGTGGGCAAAATCGCATAAGCGTGAAATAAATCCTCCACTTGCCCGATAATGTCGCGATAATGAAACAGCGCCAAATCATCGGTGGCATCATCCAATTCAATCGGCGTGATTTTGGTCACCAGATCCGGCGCAAAAACCGAGCACCATTCCTCCGCCGCTTTGTAATGATCCATCGTCACCACTTCGATCCGCTCAATTTGTTGCGCGGCTTGGTCGCTCAATGTACGCTGCAAGGCGTCTGGCCCCATGGCGATAAGGCTTGGTGTATTGCCTTTAAAATATTCTTGAATTTGCCCCCAAGCACTCGAAAGCACGCGCCCTTCACGAATAAGCATATCACTTTGAGTGTGCGCCGCCGCAAGCCTCAAGATACAGCCCTGAATATCATCCATGCTTTCCATCATTTTCATGAGCTGTTTGCGCAGTTTTTTATCGCGAATGCGCATCGAAATGCGGTTTTCATTCATCATGGCGCAAAAAATCAAATATCGTCCGGGGATGGTGATATCCATGCTCATTTGCGGTGTTTTGCTTTCGGGGATGGCATAGCTCTCGTCTTCGAGCGGCACATAGGCAGTTTTGGCTTGCACCGCGATCATATCTCCGCCCTTAAAGCGTTTGCCGATGCTCTCCGCGCCACCTTTATGCACTTTGCCTTTGTCGTCTAGCCATCGCACATCTTTATTGTATAAAATGCCCGTATTGTCCCCATCCAAATCAAGGAAAACCGCATCCAGCGCCTTATCAATCGTTTTAACCTTCGCCCAGTAAATCGACCCCCAACGCACTTCCTCCGCTGATGGGTCAACCTCCAGCCCGTGCAATCGCCCGTCATGCAGCGCCGCCGCCCAAAAACTGCCGTCTAATTCCTCAATTAAAATATCCAAGATGAAATTTCCAATATTTAGTCTTTATTAAATCCAACACCATTTAGCATTTGCATTGTATCATAAAGTGACAATCCCACCACATTCGAATATGACCCTTGGATAAATTTTATATAGCTCGCCGCTAAGCCTTGTATAGCATAGCCTCCCGCCTTGCCATCCCATTCCGTGCTGGCGATATAGCGCTCAATTTCCTGCGGGCTGAGGCGTTTGAAAGATACCACCGTCTCCACCACTCTTGAAATCACCTTGCCATCAGGCGTGATAACCGCAATGCCGCCATAAACATGATGTCGCCGCCCCGATAGCATCTCAAGGCATTCCCGCGCAAAACCCGCATCCTCAGCCTTATCCAAAATACGCCGCCCCACACCGACAACCGTATCCGCTGCCAGCACAAACGCTTTAGAATGCCCTGCTGCAACCGCTTGCGCCTTCGCCACCGCCAAGCGCAATGCCAAATCACGCGGCAATTCTTCCTTCATTGGTGTTTCATCAATATCCGCAGGAATAATCTCCGCAGGTATAATGCCCACTGTTTGAAGAAGATCCACACGACGAGGAGAAGCAGAGGCGAGTATAAGGCTTTCCATAGTTGACTTTAACGTTTGGGTTGTTTAAAAAAGCATTATTACAAAGAAAAAGGGAAAAGAACATGATTAATAATGGACAAGGAAAAGCTTTGGCGTCAAATTTTCGCGAAGTGTCAATGGAAACGCGTCAGGGCATAGAACTTTTTGCGCTTATAGAGCACTTTAGTGATTTGCTACGTAAAAGTTCTTTTGAAAAAACAACGCCCGATGAAAAAAGCGGTCTGTTTTATGCTATGCGCATGGTGCTGCCTGATATTGAGTTTAAAATGAAGCCAGATAACCTTGCACAACTTAGTGAGCCAGACTGCAATTACTTTTTACACCAACTATCAGATTTTATCTTGGTTGGTGATGAAGAATGTGCGCAAAGCGCGTTAAGTGTAATGAAAACTTTATTAGAGCGTTCTGATCTCTTGGTTCTCGCGTTAGACCTTCGCGACACTTTGCTTATGACGCAGGATTTACATGAGCATCCGTTTGCAGTTCAAGCTATACAGTTATTGACACGCAATGCTAGTAAAAACGATTGGCAGACAGGTTCGATTTATTTAGCCAACGAGGGTGGTAATCATTTGAAAGTATGAGCTAAACTCTACTTCTCGCGATAAATAATCCGGCCTTTGGTCAAATCATAAGGCGTCATCTCGACGACAACCACATCGCCTTGGAGAACACGGATGCGGTTTTTGCGCATTTTTCCTGCGGTGTGCGCAAGGATTACGTGATCATTTTCCAGCGTTACGCGAAACATCGCGTTGGGCAATATCTCCGATACCACCCCTTTAAATTCCATTAAATCTTCTTTAGCCATTCGTTTTTTTGCCTTTAATTTCTTCTGCAATATTGCAGTTCATATATCAATCTTAAGTGCATATATATACGCGAATTTGTGCCTTTTGCAAGCGGCATGCGCATTAAGCTACCGCGCCTTTAAACGCCGCCACCCATTGGCCAATCTCCTCGCTACGTGTTTTCATCGCGGAGCGATTAACAATTAACTTAGAGGAAATCTCCAAAATGGTCTCTATCTCCTTAAGGCCGTTGGCTTTTAACGTACTTCCCGTGGAGACCAAATCAACAATATGACGACATAACCCAAGCGCAGGCGCAATCTCCATCGCGCCATTAAGCTTAATACATTCGGCTTGAATGCCTTGGCGAGCATAGTGGCGGGCGGTGATGTTGGGGTATTTGGTGGCAATGCGAATATGGCTCGCGCCGCGTTGCTGTGGCTCATCCTCCGGCACTGCGACAGAAAGGCGACAGCCCCCGATTTTAAGATCAACAGGTGAATACAGCTCGTCATAATCAAACTCCTCAAGCGCATCAGACCCCACAACCCCCAAATCCGCGCCGCCATAAGCCACAAATGTTGCAACATCAAAGGCGCGAACGCGAATAATATCAAGGCTTTCGTGGTTGGTGTTAAAGCGTAACTTTCGGCTGTCTTTATCCGTAAAAGCCGCCTCAGGCACAATCCCGCACCTACTCAACACAGGCATAAGCTCGTCCAAAATCCGCCCCTTCGGCACCGCGAGAATAAGTTTTTTATTCATGGGTAATATTAAACACACATCTCAAGAAATAAATATAATTTTATAAAGCGCTATGCATTATCTGGCAATACCATGGTGAGAAGAGTTTTTAATAATAGGCTTGACTTTTTGTCATAAGTTTTGTAAGTGTGTTTTGTTCAAAGTTCGAACTAACTTTTAATTAAGCATCATTGAAGAATAAGTGGTTTTAAAATGGCAAATGAAGAAAATAATTTTATAAACGAAGCTAAGTTGCAACTATCAACAATGGCGATAGCTGCATGCGGCATTTCGAGCGCTTATATTGTTTATGGTTCTATGTGGGCTTTGGCCTCTGGGACGTTGGCAACTTTATTCGCCGCTTCGGTAAAATCAAGGCATATTTTAAATGCACTTCGTTCTACAGACGACCCTGATGATCCTGATGTTATTTTAGATGGAGGTTATGAGTATCATCAGGTGCAACAATTTGCACGAAAGGCTGGGTTTCCGACTCCTCCACTATTGTTATTGAAAAAAAATGGAAAAAAATCAGAAAAAAATAGAATATTTGCTGGAGCCATAGGCGCGCCTTCTAATGGGGCGATATTTGTTAATGAGGCATTTATGAACAATTTATCACGCAAACAAAAAAGTGGCGTTCTGGCGCATGAAATGATCCACATAAAATATGATGATGCCTTCCGAAATTTAGCCAATTTAGCTTACGCAAGTGTCGGCTATATAACATATGGAGGAATGGCGTTTTCTTCTTATACGGGGGTGGGGAAGATGCCAAACGCAATAGAATTTAATCAGGTAGCATGCTTAACACTTGCCGTTTCAATTCTCGGTGCATATTACTCGCGTGTGTGCGAGAAAAGAGCTGATAGGGAAGCAATTTATTTGACGCAGAACCCTTGGGCGTATGTCAGTGCCTTGAAGCATATAGGGAAAGACTATAATCAAAGTGTTGATGGTTTTAAAGCAGCTGTCCACAGTGTTGTCCAATATTATGCCCCACATCCATCATTAAGAAGTCGTGTAAACATGTTAGAGAAAGATTTGACGTCGATAGTATTGAAAGATCATCCTCAAGCTGGACCAAGATTGCAGAAAATAACAGAAATAGAGATTTCGCGCTTTGAAAAAGAGTGTTCCCATAATGCCGATGAATGCGATTATACGCCTAATTAATACGATTAAAAATAACTAACCCCTGCATATATTCGCGCCCACACCGCCGAGTTTGCCGGCGATGTCTTCATATCCACGCTCTAAGTGATAAATGCGATTAATCACGGTTTCGCCATCCGCCACCAACCCCGCGAGCACCAACGCCACCGAAGCGCGTAAATCCGTAGCCATCACTTCTGCGCCATGAAGCTGTTCAACGCCGCGCACAATCGCGGAATTGCCTTGCGCGGTAATGTTTGCGCCCATGCGAATTAATTCTGGCACATGCATAAATCGGTTTTCGAAGATTGTTTCTGTCACCAGCCCCGCACCCGCCGATATACACATCATCGCCATAAATTGCGCCTGAAGGTCGGTCGGAAAGCCAGGGTGCGGCTCGGTCATAATATCAATAGATTTCAGCGGAATATTCTTATCGCGGCGCACGATTATATCCTCGCCGTCTTCTTCAATCTCCACGCCCGCGCGGATAAGGTGCGCCACCGCCGCGCTTAAATGTGCAATGCGCGTATGCTTGAGCCGCACCGCCCCACCAGTCATCGCCACCGCCACCATATAAGTGCCCGTTTCAATGCGATCAGGCACAATAAAATGCGTAGTTCCATGCAGTTTTTTAACGCCGCTAATGCGGATGGTATCTGTGCCCAACCCTTCAATTTTCGCGCCCATTTTAATCAGGCATTCACCGAGATCTGTGATCTCCGGCTCTCGTGCCGCATTCACCAGCACCGTTTCCCCATCGGCCAAAGTCGCCGCCATCATTAAATTTTCCGTCGCTCCGACTGAAACTTTGGGGAACATAATCTTCGCGCCTTTAAGCCCG
The DNA here is from genome assembly GCA_037969235.1 of Bdellovibrionales bacterium. Taxonomy (GTDB): domain Bacteria; phylum Pseudomonadota; class Alphaproteobacteria; order Micavibrionales; family Micavibrionaceae; genus TMED27. The sequence goes on from JBBKXA010000186.1 coordinate 8,029, forward strand.
CCTTTTGGCGCGCTCGCATGGATATAGCCTTCTTCCAACGTGATCGTAGCGCCCATTTCCTCAAGCGCCTTGATGTGCATATCAACGGGGCGCGTCCCAATGGCGCAGCCCCCCGGTAAGCTCACCTTGGCCTCGCCAAAACGCGTGAGCAACGGGCCGAGCACCAAGATCGAGCCGCGCATTTTGCGCACAATATCATAAGGCGCGGTTTGCGTAGTGATGTTGCTGGCGTTGATCGCCATCAAACTACCTTCGCGTGTAACCGTGCATCCCAAATGCGCCAGCAACTCGCTTTGCGATGCCATATCCCGCAAACTGTTGGGGGAGTTCTCAAAGTTCATGGATTCTTCGGTAAGTAGCGCCGCGCACATCAATTTAAGCGCGCAGTTTTTAGCGCCTGAAATCGCAATCTCGCCATTTAATTGCGCACCGCCAACGACCTTTATGCAATCCAGCGGCGCAGGCTTAGGATATACATCAGGCCGAAGATCATGACGCGTCACAGCCCCCTTAACGGCGGCCTCAATTTTAAGAACATCTTCCGCGGGCACTTTTTGAGTGGTATTTATCCACGCCCAAATTGCTTTTTGATCCCGATCAATCAAACGCCCTAACGCCGATTGCCCACCTGCGATTTCAATCGCTCTTTCTAGTGCTTGTATACTCATACTTACAAGTTACTAAAATATTAGTAACGAGTCAATGCCTTAAATTAAATTGAATGAAAGCGCGCTATTCTCAGCATTCTAACTATCAAAAACAATAGGCATTAGATTCATCTCTGCGCCCTACAATCGCGGCAAAGTCACGCCCTTTTGCCCCATATATTTCCCCGCACGATCAGCATAGCTCACCTCGCACGGCGCGCTGCCTTTGAAAAATAAAAACTGCGCAATGCCTTCGTTCGCATATACGCGCGCGGGCAGGGGGGTGGTGTTGGAAATCTCTAAAGTTACATGCCCCTCCCAACCGGGCTCAAGCGGCGTGACATTCACAATCAACCCGCACCGCGCATACGTGCTCTTGCCCAAACAAATCACCAGCACATCCTTGGGGATGCGGAAATATTCAACCGTATGTGTTAATACAAAACTATTGGGCGGAATCACGCAAATATCAGTCGTGCGATCCACAAAGCTCTGCTCGGAAAAATGCTTCGGATCAACAAGCGCATTATCAACATTTGTGAAAATCTTGAAATCTGGCGCACACCGCGCATCATAACCATACGACGAAAGCCCATAAGATATCGCCCCATCGCGTTTTTGTTTTTCAACAAATGGCTCAATCATGCCTTGGCTTTGCGCCAAATCACGAATTTGGTGATCGGCCAAAATGCCAGGACGCGCCACCATCGCTTCAAATTCTTGCGTTTTATCCTTGACCATTTCCATCTTTATCGTCTTTCTTTTGCGGTTTATCAGATGCCTTGTTCTTCGCCAAAGCTTTGCGTTTCTTTAAATTCTCACGCAACGCGAGCGCACGTTTATCGAGCTTATCTTGATTCTGTTTCACGGACATACAAGCACAATAAACAAAAACAATGGTGACACGCCAGCGTTTTTGGTGTAATTTGCGCCTGTTTTGGGGATAAAACCCATAAAACCACCCCAGCCGCGGTAGCTCAGTGGTAGAGCGCGTCATTGGTAATGACGAGGTCGAGAGTTCAATTCTCTCTCGTGGCACCATTATTTTATTGCATAATGTGCCCACTATGTTCTAGGCTGTATGAAAAATATAGTAATGTGAACACAGGTAGGTAATTTATGAT
>JBBKXA010000187.1:0-31445 GCA_037969235.1 Bdellovibrionales bacterium
ATAATGGATATGTCATGCATAAGTATAACATATACGATTGTTAATTGTAATGACTATACAAACTCAAATGGCGTTTTCTTATCTAAGGAACATGTTTTAACAGCATTGCATTGTATAGAAAATCACAAAGGCGTTACATTTACAAATTACCGCAATCAGATCAGTACAATTAATAGTACAGCTAAGCGCGTAACTAGCAGCAAACTGGATCTAGCGGTTGTTAAATTGTCAAACAAGATCGGTCCAAAATATGCTGCGCCTTTTTTATCCGCTGAAAAATACCAAGTCGAAGATAGAGTTTTCTGGCTTGCCACCAGATTTCGCGGCGCTGCGACAGAAAGATACGCTGTAAACATAAACCATCTTTTAACATTAAGACTCAATGACTTGCATATAAGTTTCAACACAAAATCAATGCAGGTAGGCCCTGGTTTTTCTGGGTCACCTATATATGATGACAACGGACAAATTATTTCTTTGTTAACAAGAATGCGTTTACGCGAAGGAGAGGAAGAAGACCGGGTTATAAGCAGCATGGGACATAATGTTGACAAGCCGCACCCGTTTCAAGCTCCCCAATTCTATGAATTTGCAAAATTTATGAGTGCCGTTTCAGACGATCTCAACTTTTAACGCCGTGCGACCATTAGTTTTTTGATCTCGGCGATGGCTTTGGCGGGGTTTAGGCCTTTGGGGCAGGTGTTAGTGCAGTTCATGATTGTGTGACAACGATAAAGTTTGAACGGGTCTTCGAGTGCGTCCAAGCGCTCGCCTGTGGCTTCATCACGGCTATCGGCGATCCAGCGATAGGCTTGGAGCAGAATAGCGGGGCCGAGGAAGCGATCACCATTCCACCAGTATGATGGGCATGACGTTGAACAGCAGAAACATAAAATACATCCCGCAGGGCCGTTTCCATCATCGCCGTTTAAGATTTCTGAATCTTCTTCGGTTTGCAATCGCTCGCGACTTGGTGGGGGGCTATCGGTCTTCAGCCACGGCTCAATTGATGCATATTGCGCGTAGACATGATTGAGATCAGGCACAAGATCTTTAACCACAGGCATATGCGGCAAAGGCGTGACCTTGATATCGCCGCTGCACTCATCGATCGCTTTGGTGCAGGCCAGCGTATTGGTGCCATCAATATTCATCGCGCATGATCCGCATATGCCTTCGCGGCAAGAACGGCGCAGTGTCAGCGTTTGGTCAATATCATTTTTGATATGTAGCAGCGCATCAAGCACCATAGGGCCACATTGATCGAGATCAATTGTAAATTGATCAAGTACGGGATTGCCCTCTTTTCCATCCGGTCCATCAGGATCCCAGCGGTAGACTTTAAAAGTCTTTTTACGCTTCGCATTTTGGGCTGTATCGACAGATTTGCCTTTGCCGATTTTAGAGTTTGCGGGGAGGGTAAATTGCGCCATTTAACTATCACTTCATTATTTGTTGCGTGTTTTGATTTTTATCAAATATAGCATGAATTTTGTGACTTTACAGGGTTTTCCTATTTCTAATTATTTTATAATGTTACATTGCTGAAAAATTATTATTAAGAGTACAAGCTATGAAATACACTTTTGCCATTATTGTGGTTGCCTTTGTTTTGAGCGGTTGCGGGTCGCATACCGATGATGTGGAGTTGGAGACTGCGTCTGCTCGACCAGCAAAAATTCTTCAATCCACGTCAAAGAAAAAAATTAATGTGACATCGAAAGGTCGCATTTTTCATACCGTTCCCGTAGCCATGCAATGTGTGCCTTACGCACGAGAGGAATCAGGCATTCCCATACGCGGCGATGCGCATACATGGTGGGATCAGGCCGATGGCCAATATGGACGCGGGGCACAGCCTAAAGTGGGCGCGGTTATGGTTTTATCCAAAACACCACGCTTGAGTTACGGGCATGTGGCCGTTGTGAAAAAAGTGGTGAGCAAACGTTTAATCGAAGTTGCTCATTCCAATTGGGGCAGTGACAAAGCTTCACGCTGCATTGTGTATGAAAATATGCCTGTCAAAGATGTGTCAAAAAACAATGACTGGTCGGAAGCCGAATTTTTAGATTATCCATCCAATACATTTGGTCGCCCTTATGCGGTATCTGGCTTTATATATCAGAATTAAAAGGCACATCGTCAATTTTAGCATAGCGGCTATGCTAAAATTCTTTTTGTAATTTCGTGTGAAATCATTCAATCATTACCGTAATAACAATAATTGCGGGTATAGAAAAATGACTGAGCATTCAACTTTTAAAGTTCCGACGAAAGTGGTTTTTAACATCGTTAATCACGGTGAAACCGTTGGCAACAATCAAACGATTACTGCCTCTTATAGCGATTTACTTACAGCACGCAATGCTATGGGAAGCCATGTAAGCGTTTATCGAGGACAACATAATGTAGAACAATATGCCGTTCTGAAAGCCCTGCGCGATGTATTTGAAGCTGAATGTAGTGATTTAAAGGGTTGCACCCTTAAGGAAGCTTTGCGCGTTTATCCTGGACATCTTGTGTTTGGCGCGGCTGAGCATATAGAAGTGGAAGAACCTTTATTGGATTATCCAGTTCACACAGCGGCTTAATTTCTACTTAATACACCCTTTTCTTCGGCGGAAAGGCTTCAACTTCATCGGTTAGGGTGGTGAGGGTTACGGGACGGTAATCTATTTCGCATTTGCCCTCATTGCTCACGCGGATTGTCGTGTGCTTCATCCATTTTTTATCATCACGATCGGGAAAATCTTCGCGCGCGTGTGCGCCGCGTGATTCCTCACGATTTGCGGCGGAGTGCATGGATGCCACGGCTTGGGATAGTAAATTATCCAGCTCCAGCGTTTCCACAAGATCAGTGTTAAAAATCATGGAGCGATCCGTGACTTTCAGATCATGTTTGCCTTGGAACACTTGATCAATTTTCTCAACGCCTTCGTTTAACACTTCGCCTGTACGAAATACCGCGGCATGGTTTTGCATGGTGTGTTGCATTTCGCTGCGAAGCTCGGATGTGCGTGTACCGCCATTGGCGTTGCGCAGATGGTCAAAACGCTCGAGCGAAGATGAGCCATCATCGCTGCCCATTGGGCGGTGCGGGGCATTGGGCGTTAGTATCTCCGCACAACGATTAGCCGCAGCGCGTCCAAAAACCACCAAATCGAGTAATGAGTTGGAGCCTAAACGATTTGCACCATGCACAGAGACACAAGCCGCTTCGCCGATAGCCATAAGGCCGGGCACAACCGCATTGACGTTTTTGCGGGTTGGGTTAATGACTTCGGTCATGAAGTTGGTTTGAATACCGCCCATATTATAATGCACGGTGGGCAATACAGGGATGGGTTCTTTGGTCACGTCGACATTGGCGAAAATGCGGGCGCTTTCTGCGATACCGGGCAAGCGCGAGTGGATGATATCCGCATCCAAATGCATCAAGTTCAGATGGATGTGGTCGTTCTTTTCTCCTACGCCCCGCCCTTCGCGAATTTCAATGGTCATAGAACGTGATACAACATCGCGGCTGGCGAGGTCTTTGGCAGATGGCGCGTAGCGTTCCATGAAGCGCTCACCTTCGGAGTTTGTGAGGTAGCCGCCCTCCCCGCGCACGCCTTCCGTGATAAGGCAGCCTGCGCCGTATATGCCTGTGGGGTGAAATTGTGTAAATTCCATGTCTTGCAATGGAATGCCAGCGCGCAGCACCATGCCGCCGCCATCGCCCGTACATGTATGCGCGGAGGTGCAGGAGAAGTAAGCGCGGCCATAGCCGCCCGTTGCCAAAATTGTTTGATGCGCACGGAAGCGGTGAATTTTACCATCATCTAGGTTCCATGCCATAACGCCCAAACATTGGCCATCATCGCTCATGATGAGATCCATCGCGAAATATTCGATGAAAAATTCGGCCTTGTTTTTTAGTGCTTGGGTGTAGAGCGTGTGAAGCATCGCGTGGCCAGTACGATCGGCGGCGGCGCAGGTGCGCTGCGCTGTACCCTTGCCGTAATGGGTGGTCATGCCGCCAAAGGCGCGTTGATATATTTTTCCCGCCGCTGTGCGCGAAAACGGTACGCCGTAATGTTCCAGTTCGATGATGGCGGGGATAGCTTCACGGCACATATATTCGATCGCGTCTTGATCGCCGAGCCAATCGGAGCCCTTCACGGTGTCATACATGTGAAAGCGCCAGTCATCTTCGCCCATATTACCAAGCGCCGCGGAAATTCCGCCTTGCGCGGCAACTGTATGGGAGCGTGTTGGGAAAACTTTGGAGATCAGTGCGGTTTTCAATCCTTTTTCCGCGCAGCCAAAGCCCGCGCGCAATCCCGCCCCCCCAGCGCCGACCACGACCACATCATATTCGTGGTCAATAATTTCGTAAGATGGGGTAACTTTATTGGTCATTTTGTTTCCTCTGAAATTTGATATATTGTTTTAGATATATTCTTGTACGAAAAGAAGCTCTCTGAAAAAGGAATTTTTGCGAACGGATTGTAATGTATATCCAAAGTTATGCTCTCAGGGTTGGGAGTGTTAAGACTTCCAATCGCGCTTATGGATGTGTTTTTATTTTCTTGTATTTCGGAGTTACCACCAAAGAATGTATCCTCGACCTTGTTTTCTTTTTTATTTATTAGCATTGTATAATCACCAAGCATTGCCGCGGATATGCTTTCATATCCATCACGCCCCATTCGTTTAGTATCATATAAAACTAAAAGAGTAGGCAAATTATACTTTTCTTGGGATTTTTTAATTTGCTTTGTCTTCTGTTTTTCTTTTATTTTACGCCTTACTGAATCGCCTATTGTAAAACTATAACTTTTTTGGTTCTCAAAATTCTGACCGACAATATCCGTGCATTCCGCCAAGAAAATGCCGTTTGATGTTTCAACTAAATAATCGCTAGAGTTTTCATTAATATCACCGTCTATTTTTTTCTGCTGCCAATTCGTATCTTCGCAAAATTTTTCAAACAAAAATTCCCCAACAGTACCCTTACATTCAGATAAGAAAGCACTTAACTCCAAATGTCTTTTATTGGCTTTATTAGTTTGGATGGGTAGCGATTCCATCTCTAAACTCCCGCAATGAATGCGATTTTGAGGATGGAGAAGATGCAGACGGTGGCTAGGGCGAAGAAGAAAAGATACATGCCAACCAGTTTGCTGATTTTGAAAAATTCGCAATGGATGTAGTCTTCGACAATTTCGCGACATCCCAAAACAGCGTGTGTGAATGTTGAAATCACCAGCAATATCATCGCAATCGCATTACGCGGGTCGGCGAGGCGTTCGATGAATTCGGCGTGACTTACGCCTATAACTTGCGATAAAAACCAGATAAACCAGATCAATAAAATCGCGTTGGCTATGGCGGTTACGCGGAGTTTAATCCATGCGTCAACGGCGTGGCTGCCTGCCGCGCCTAAGCCTTTAGCGCGGGCTAGTGGGGATTTTATACCGTGATCGTCCCATTTCATATTCATCGTTACAGCCCTCCCATTTTATTTAAAATGCAATACCATGTCAGAGCAGTAAATAAAGCGGTGACAGCAAAGACGAAATATCCGGCCGCATATGCATTTTCAATCTTGAACAATTTCCCGCTATCCCAGATCAAATGGCGTATACCGTTGGCGAAGTGGTAGAATAATGCGAGCGTCCAGCTAAACATGAGAAGCAAGCCAATATTGGATCCTGCGAAATCGGTGAACACGCCATACGCTTCCGCGCCAATGGAGGCGGCGACCAACCACCACGTAAACATAACCAACCCAACGGTCAAAGCCACGCCCGTTAAGCGGTGCAAGATTGATGTCACAGATGTCATTTGCGGTTTGTAAACCTGCAGATGCGGGGAAAGTGGGCGTTTTTTTGGTGAATGTTCAGCGATGGGCGTATCAGACATGTGAGCGCAAGCTTTCGAAATAATTTATATTAGAGTTTATAATAGGTTTATTCCGAAAGTTTTCAATATTTTAATGCGTTAAACGCTAAGTTTGAATAGATTTTAAAGTTGTATTGCCATCACCAGTGGAGATCACAACGCGGTTACGGCCACCTTCTTTGGCTTCGTACAGAGCGCCATCTGCAAATTTGAGAAGATCATCAATATTCTCACCCTTGTTTATAAAACAAGCTAGCCCGAAGCTGAGCGTGTAGTTTACTTCAACTGGGTGGCCCTTATCGTCTTCGACTATACAAGATGTTTGTTCGATCTTTAAACGCAGTTTTTCCATTAAAAACGCGCCTTGCTCCGCTGTGGTTTCAGGCAGGATGAATGCGAATTCTTCTCCGCCAATACGTCCAACCATGTCTTCTCTACGGAATGTATCGCGCAAAATGCTGGCAAGATGCTGTAATATTTGATCTCCTGCAGCGTGGCCATAAGTATCATTTATCAGTTTGAATTTATCAACGTCTGATAACACAGCGCATAGGCTACTATTATGGCGCTTGGCACGACTTATTTCTGCTTCGGCCGATTGCATGAATGCACGACGGTTGCTCAGATCCGTCAAACCATCCTTAAGGGCAAAATTCAAAAGCTGTTGTGAATATTCTTTTACATGTAACACGAGCGGCTTAAAAATCAGAAGGGCTTCCAACAAAAGTGTAAAAATCATAATCACAAAAACCAAGGTTTGCATGTTGACCAAACGGGCAATTTCCTTGAGTGATTCCACTTGATATTGTTGCGCGGCCATGTCTAGCCCTTGTATTAAACGCCCCGTTGCAGCACTCATGAGGTCGTCCTTTAAGACAACCATCCGCTTTAATCCTGCATTAAAGCTGATATCCTGCGCAATGAATGCTTCGGCTTTAGCAATATAATCTTGAGATTGACGATGCAAATTTATAGGTTGTTCAAAATAAATGTGTGTAAGCTCTGGGCTGAGCTTAATTCGTCCTTTGGATTTTGCCACTTGATCCAAGCCGTCATTTTTCTCACCATAAACAAGATAGTCATGCGCAATTTTGAAAGAAAAATAGGCGTTTTCAAGGCGAGATTTGCTTTCTGCCTTTTGATCTTTAGCGTATGAAGTGGCATATAAAGCTATCTGCTGCGCGACAACGCGCTGGCGGCTCGCGATATACGCGACTTCTGACATTTCACCTTGTGCATGGGTCATTTGCACAATGATTAAATGGCTAACTAAGGCGAGTAGCGCGATAAAGCCTAGCGCTAATATATAGACCAGCGTTAAGAAACTGCTTGGCTCCTCAGCAGGATCGAGCACATTTTGAGAGCCGAGTCTATATTTGACAAAACTGAAGTTTTTGATTGCCAATTTAAATTGATTTTTTATTTTGAATAGCACTTTATGCCTTTAATGCTGAAGTATAATATTAACAAATATCATAGCATGAAAATACTTAAAGCTCTGTATAAATTCAATTTATTTTTTTATCAACAATTCTGCGATTTGAATGGTATTGAGCGCTGCGCCTTTGCGCAAATTATCGGCTACGCACCAGAAATTCAAGCCGTTTTCCACCGTAATATCTTCGCGCACGCGCGAGATATACACATCGTCTTCGCCTTGAATTTCAACAGGGGTGACGTATTCCAGCTCTTCTTGCTCCAAATCAACCAGCGTTATGCCCGGCGCCTTACGGAAAAGTTCTTTTGCTTGAATGGCAGATAATTCATTTTCGAATTCTACATTGACCATTTCCGCATGACCGATAAAGGCGGGCACGCGCACGCAATTTGCGCAGACTTTGATTTTGGGATCGAGAATTTTTTTTGTTTCGGCCATCATTTTCCACTCTTCCTTTGTCATGCCGTCATCCATAAATACATCGATTTGCGGAATGACGTTAAATGCAATTTGTTTAGGATAGACATTGGGTGTTGGTGTTTGATTGGTGTATATACCTTTGGTTTGATTGAACAATTCATCCATGGCTTCTTTTCCAGAACCAGAGGTGGATTGATATGTGCTGACGACGACACGAATTATTTTTGCCGCATCATGCAAAGGTTTTAAGGCTACAACCATTTGTATGGTCGAGCAATTGGGATTGGCAATAATGCCTTTTTTCATGTCTTTGATGGCGTACGGGTTTACTTCGGGCACAATTAAGGGCACGTCAGGGTCCATGCGCCAATGCGATGTATTATCAATGACGGTCGCGCCCGCTTTGGCAGCGATAGGAGAGTATTGCGCGGAAACTTTTGCGCCAGGTGATGAGAGAACAATATCCACGCCTTTGAAATCGAATTTGGAGAGGTCTTGCACTTTGAGATCGTGATCGCCATAGGACACTTCGCGCCCAACGCTGCGGCTGGAGGCCAATGCTATGACTTCATCGGCAGGGAAGTTACGCTCGTGAAGAATTTTCAACATCTCCGCGCCCACATTACCCGTCGCGCCCACCACTGCGATTTTATAGCCCATAGCATTTTCCTATTATTTGTATGAAGTTTTATTAACCACAGATAAACACGGATGAACGCCGATGTGCAAGCGCAAAACTTAGGGGGTATGTTTTAAAATCTTCCATTTCAAAAATCCGTGTCCATCCGTCTTTATCTGTGGTTAAATTTATTTATGAATGCGCACAATAATCTCACCCGCGAGCAGTTAGAACAAAAAGTTGCTGAAGCCGATGCGCTGGCGCTGATGAAGTCGAATTTTTTGGCGACAATGAGCCATGAAATTCGTACGCCCATGCAAACAATTTTTGGGTTGTTGGAATTGATTGCAGATGAAAAGCCGTCGGATCGTGTTTCCGAGATGGTCGGCACAGCGCAAAATGCGGCGGCGGGATTGCTGGAAATTTTGGATGATATTCTTGACTTGGCAAAAATGGATGCCGACAAGATGGAACTGGACATGTTTGAAGTGCCTGTGCGTATGCTGGTGCGCGGGTTGTTGGAAGCACTCGCGGTTAAGGTGCATGGTGTTGATATTGATTTGATTGATGAAATTGAAAAAGACGTGCCATTTGTAATTAAAGGCGATCCTAAACGGCTTCGTCAGATCATCATGAATTTGTGTGGCAATGCGCTTAAGTTTACGCATCAAGGGTGCGTGACAGTGCGCGTGAGTACAAAAGTGCAGCATATAGACACCCCCAAAGGAAAAGGCGCTGTCGCGCTTCGATTTGAAGTGGTGGATACTGGCATTGGGATGAGTGATGAAGTATGCGGACGATTATTTCAATCTTTCACACAAGCCGATAGTTCAACGAGCCGTCAATATGGCGGTACAGGTTTAGGGCTTTCGATTTCAAAAAAGCTTGTGACGTTGATGAATGGGCAGATTGGTGTGGAAAGCGAGCAAGGCGTTGGTTCTAATTTTTGGTTTGAAATACCGACATTTGAAGTGGGCACCGAAGACAGCACCGTAAAGCTTCCTGATCTTAAAGGCATTTCGGTACTTTCGGTGGAGGATCATCCGCAAGGCGCTAAAGAGATTTTAAATTCTCTTCGCTCTATGGGCGCAAATGTTGAGAGCTGCGCAACTTATGCCGAAGGGCTTGCACTCGCCAAGCGCAGGCCTTTTGATGTGGGGGTCATCGACCAAGGCTTGCCCGATGGTTTAGGGTTGGATTTGGTTAAGGACATCATTAAAATTCGGCCTAATATGGGCCTGGTGATGTATACGGTGCGCGATGATGTAGGGTTGACCCATTCGCTGCAAGCGCTGGGGGTTTCTTACCTTACTAAACCAGCTGGCCGTGTGGGATTAGGTGAAGCGGTAAAAGCGGCTTCGTCTAAAATTGAGCGTAAAGAAATTTCTGGTCCAACCAAAATGTTAATCGCCGAAGATACAGCCAGTGTGCGCGATATTTTGGCGCGTCAACTTGATAAGCTTGGACTGGATGCCACATTTGTAGAAAACGGGCGCGAAGCATTAGAGGCCTTGAATACTGGTCAATACGGCATTTTGATTACTGATTTGCATATGCCTGATATTGATGGGTATTCGTTAGTTGAACGTATTCGCAAAAAAGAGGCGCTGGATGGTTTTACGCATTTTCCAGTGATTGTGTTGACGGCGGATGTTCACATGAGCGCGCGCGACGAATATATGAAATATGGTTTTGATGAATGTTTGCTTAAGCCGGTATCGTTGGGGCAGTTTGAACGTTTGCTCATCCGTTGGGGGCTTTTGCAACATGCTGAGGATGGCGTTAAGGATATTCCAGACATTGGAGACAAGATAACGAACGGCGATGCCGTTGACCGCGAGGCCATGGCACAACAAATGGGCGCTTTTGATGATGATGCGATTGCGATGCTCAGGATGTTTGTGGATATGACCCGTCCGATGATTGAAGATATTACGAGTGCATTTAAAGCCAATGATTTTCATAGGTTATCAGAGCTTGGGCATAGTTTAAAAGGGGCAGCGCGTTCAGCGTGTTGCCCACGCCTTGGCGATTTGGCTGGACAATTGCAAGATGATGCCGACGATCAAAAAGATGTAGCGAGTTTGGCACATGATATTATCGGAGAATTTGATCGTGTCACAAAAGAAATTGCCGCGCTTTAATTGGAGGTTTTTTAATTACATCCCGCTTCATCTGGGTAAATAGACGTAACCGCGTCAATTGTGGTTTCCTTGTCGGTGAGCATCCATACACGAAAACACACCGAACCAGACGTACATTCGACAGAAGACGCGTTATCGAGGTCTTCCGCACCACCAGAAGCGTCAATCACGTCGGCTTCGCACACGGAGAATTTCTCATCCATTTTCGCCAAAGCGGAGGTTATGTAAGCATCACTTTTGGTGCTTTCTATCCAGTAAAATACGCCGTCCGGCCCGTTATAATATTGCCAGTCCTCAAACAAATCAGGCGGAGGAGGCATAAATTTTCCTGCAGCGCCGCTGAATATTTTTCTATGTTGGTTTGCGGCTCCATCGTTGTCGCCTGGGCAGCGGATATTGGCGGCTTTTTTATCGGCGGCGCGGTAGCTTCCCGTGGTTGGGAGGTGTGTGGAGTCGGCGGAAAGAGGATAGGGTTTATTGTACCCCGCTTCGACAATAGTGTTATCACCTCTGGGGAATAATAGAACGCATTCTTGAATAGCGGAGCGGATAGTGTCCACTTGTCCTTGTATGCCCGATACAGTTTTAAAGGTGTTTTGAGAGGATGTTTGCTGGCTTGATGGCTCCATAAAGCTGATGGTGAGTGCGGCTAGCAATGCAATGGCAATCAAAATGTAGACAAGCGCACTTCCGTTTTCTGAAGCGCGCTTATTTGAATTATTATTAGAGATGAATGTCATCACATGGGACTTATTGTTCAATCAAGACGTGATAATAGTAATTTGCGCCACCTTGAGAGAAACATCCGAATGCTTGTCCATCAAGTGAAGCTTCGTCTCTTCCGATAGTTCCATTACAACCGCCATCGCAAAACCCACCTACTACACTGTCATCCATGAGCGTTGTAACATCAATGCCCGTTTCTGCAGGAATGACACCACCATTAATGCCAAGTTCAGTGTTAATTTTTTGGCAGATTGAGGTCTTAACATTTGGCAGGAATGCAATTACATCGGCTTGTGCTGCTGTAAACGTATTGTTTGCCGATCCACTTTGACCAATTAAATAAATCTCGTTTTCGCCGTTAATAACCCAGCTTTGTGGCGTAGTGCCCGTGACCACATCTGCGGGTGCTTGTACAAATGTTGCGCCGCCACCAGCAGGATGAAACACACAATTTGCATTAGAAACTGTACAGCTTGCGAAATCAGAGGGTGGATTAAACTCCAGCTCATCTGGCGTAATCCCTTTGGAAATAATCATTCGCACAATTGATGTGCGAACCGATGCAGGATATTGTGTAATTTGCGCACTGCTGATGAGGTTGGTTTCATCACTTGCATCCCCGCCGCCAGAACGTGAGGAAGATGTCACCGCATAGGAAAGGGCGGCAAATAACGCCACAGCAATCAAAATCAGAAACAAAACGTTTCCTTTTTCGCTTGCTCGATTATTTTGATTATACTTTGAGTTTATCATCGTTTTAATATCCTTGATTGTATTTAACATGTTGATTCTCCAATTCTTTAAAAATTATACCATTATGATTAGTTCACGGAAACCTTGTTTATTTTCAGTGATGCAAATAATTGAGCGCCCTTACATTCACGACCCACACAAAACTTATCAATGTTCACCCGCCAGCCGGACCCTCCATTTTGAACATGTCCTATTGCTTCGCGGAATTGGCCAAATGCTCCTGTTCCCGTTGATGAAATTGTGATGGTTGGGCCGCTCGATTTAATCTCTAAGCCTGTGTAAATGTTTTTAATTTGCTCTACAAATTGCTGAACTTCCGTGGCGTTCACTGCAACATCCTTAATCTCTGGCACCAAGGGCTTCAACGCTTCTGCTTCTTCCCATTCTGCACGCAATTCAGTGAGACTTTTCATTTGTATCGTTGTATAAAGACCAATGATGCCTGCAGCACCCCATGCAACTCCCGCTAAAATCAACATTGTTTTACCCGCGTGTTGCGGAAGCTTTTCCAAAAACGCGTTAAAATCATCCGCAGCACTAGGCTTGGCGTATTTTTTTAACGAACGCCAATTAAAATTCTTAATCCGTTGTTGTATGTCTTTTATATCCGGTTTCATATTTTTATAAATTGTTCTGTTTCTACACTGATTATACAAAATGTTCTTTAAATTCTGATAAATAATAGATCAAATGTCCTCTATTATCTTATCTTGTTCCTCTTACGCGAATACGTCCGTCTTTTTCTTTTTCTCCTTCAACCACAGTTACACCATATTTTTGCATGACTGTCTGAATATAGGCTGGAGGAACCACGGCTTCCCACTCGATTTGAGTGCCATTGATTTCATAGCGCACCAAGGTACTGTCGAGGCGCGCCAGCCCGTCAAGAATCTCTTGGACACGCACCATGTGTTTAATCGTATCACTTTGCATCGCGTTATAAGCTTTGAGCATTAATTCTTCGGAGGCCTTTTCACTTTCTTTTTGAACAGTGCTGAGGTTGCGTTTGACCATGTTGACGGACACGAAGCTAAAAATTAGAATGCATGCGGCGATTAATGCGACAGCCATGCCAGAATATAATAGAATTTTTGCTGTTGCTCGCGAAAGTTGTTCAGTTTTTAAAGCGCGATTTTGCCAAGGGACAATGGTTGCTACCTCAGGATTGATACTCACAAAATTTGCGTCCATGCTTTGGATGCGCGGAAGTATTGTCCGTGAAGCCCCTATGAATACTTGCATACGGCCAGTTTCTGGATCCCAACGCAACGCAGATGCCAAACCTTCTTGTTCATACAAATATACAGTTTCACGATCCCAATGCTCGCTGTTTCCTGGTAATGCCGCTGCTAATGGACACCAGCTATCGGGGTTGGATGCCATCGCACTGGTAGGGCATGCGAGATAAAAAATGCGCCCGCCTTCGACAGTGTAGCAATAATAAACCTTTTCAGTACCGCATGATTGAGACGCCGCGTTCCATACGGATTCATCTTCCATACCAGAGATATAAGGAATTGCACCGCCCACCAATTCTTGCGGCAAATATGGTTTTGCTTTTTGAACATATGCATTAACGCCTGCTCCCGAAACACCAGGGCGCCTAGCAGCCATTGCACCAGTTGCATCTATTTTTTCTTTTGTGACCAGGGCCAAATATTTTTTCCTTAATTATTACAAACTTATTTTATATAGCGCCTTCCATCAGGCCGCCCATCATAGAATCCATACTCATATTCATTACAGTGAGCGCATAAATAGCACTCCCGAATGCCATAGCTAAGAATACACCAGTTAATAAAAACGCAATCCAGACAATCATTTTATGTTTTGTTCGCGCTGCAGCTGCACGCATTTCGGCAATAGACTCCATTACTGTAGCAACTTGCCCGAGATCAGACAAGCCTGCGAGCTCCAAACGCTCACTTTTCGTTAAGGGTTCGCGATCAAGTGCGGCACCTAAAGACACTCCGCGGCTGAGCTCAGTGAGGGAATTCTCCCAATATGCGGTCACATCAGGCGCGGAGGATGCCTCCGAGCTTTGGTCAAGTGTATCATTAATGGGCACCATGCCGCGTAGCATCCGGGCGGCGGCCATCATGGAATCTGCAAAAGCCAAGTCGCGTAAATATCCGCCGATTAAAGGAATTTTGCGAACAATCCGTGCGGTTGGCCAGTCTTTTTTGCCGCGGTTATACCAATAAGAAAACACACACCACGCCATAAATAAACCAAATCCAACGGACGAGTATATCAACACATCCCAAAACAAGCCCAAACGCCCAACAACTAGTGTAAACTTCTCTAATTCCTCTGGATCTGTAGGTGGATTGTTTCGGAACCACCCTAAAACCATATCTTTACCCGCCCATAATGACGATACAATCGAAAATACGTCAAATGCTAGCCAGCCCATCGTTCCCATGATGGCCGCAGCATTTTTCTTTTTCTGTGTGATCGAATGAATGGCGTGAGGGATACCTTCAACCAGGCGATTGGCGCGTTCGGAGCCAGCTAAAATTGCGAGCGTACCGTGATCAAAAACATTGAGCGCCTTGAGCGCATCAATTACACCCAACCCTCGGGAGAGGGCCTCACGGGCAGGCGCTAGGATATTTTGGCGGCGCGGGTTGGTTTCGGCTTGAATAATTTTCCACAAAGCCACGCCAGGGGAAGTTGAAGTGGCGCGAAATTGAATACCACGCAAAAGCTGTACCTGCCACCAGCTAGAGCGTGCAAGAAGGCGTTCCAGTGAAGAGCGTTCATGAGGTCGGATTTTTAAAATAAAGCCGCCTTTTTTGGACACGGCAAAACGCACATCATCCGCCGAAGGCAGATAAAACGTCTCCGTCACCCTTTTAGGACCAGAGCCAGTATCATAAGCAATATCGGCAATCCATTGCTGCATTTTTACGTTTCCATTCCTTTGACACAGCGCTATTCATCACTTACGTAAGCTATACGTAGCGTTCCTCATACCTTTTGTAAAAGAAAGCGAAACGCAAAAACGATGTTAAACTCAGTCATATTATATTTTAAAGTTGTTAAGTGTTGATTACAATTCTATTGCTCCAAATATGACATGGCGGCTTTGGGGTCGACTAAGCCTGTGACCACCAAATCGGCGAGGCCTTCGCGACGGGTATGGACAATAACGCCCTCTTGTTTGATAACACCATTCACATTACTAATGAGCGCTTCATATATCTCATTACGATGAGAAGGGCCGAGCGTGATGAGCAGCGCGTCAAGTAACAATGTCCGCCCAGAAATACCCGTACGGTTGCATATATCACAGCCGGATGTGTTGTGACGGCGAACGGTGGCATTTTTATCTATGCCTAAGGCTTCGATTTCAAAGGCTTTTAAAACATTTGAAACCACATCTTTATGGGCGCAACCTTGGCAAAGCGTGCGAACGAGACGTTGATTGAGAATACAGCGTACTTGCTGTGCCAAAGTATAAGTGGAGGAGCGTTCACGGTCTGAGGGCATGAGCGAGCGCAGACGTTCAAATGTTTGCAAAGCGGTATCGGCGTGAATGGTGGAAATCACGGTATGCCCAGATTCAGCTGCCTTCAATGCTGTTTCAACCGTATCTGCATCACGCATCTCCCCGATGATAATATAATCGGGATCATGCCGCATTGAAGCGCGGATCAAGTCGGCGAATGCGCCGCCTTGCATGCCGGGTCGCACCTGCCATTGTGTTGCATATCGCAATTCATATTCGATAGGATCTTCGATCGTTAAAACATGGCGACGGCGGCGGTCAATTTGTTGCACACACGCATATAGCGTCGTGGTTTTACCCGAACCCGTGGGGCCAGAGAGCAAAATCAATCCCCCGCCCCCTTTGATATCTGGCGATAAAAGACGCGCAAGATGATCGCCGACATCTTCATGTCTGCGGAACAACTCGTCAAACCCTTTGAGCGCAGCGCGGTCAAGCAAACGCAGAGTTAATTTCTCGCCATCTTGCGCTTGAGGACCAGCAGCCACACGCACATCAATCGCGCGCCCTTGCCATGTAAAACCAAAACGTCCGTCCTTGGGGGTGGTTTTGTCTCCAAAGTTTAAACCCGCGTCGCGTTTTAGCAATGTGGTTAAACGCGCCATAGCCTCAGCGGGTAGCAAGTGCATAGGGATCATATCGCCATCAATACGGTATTGAATCCAATTGGGGGCATCGGGATTATTATCTTGCACAAGATGAATATCCGAAGCGCGCATTTGTAGCGCTTCGGCCATCATATCGCGTTGAAATTGGTTAAGGAGCAAACCGTTATCAGAGTCAGAAAGCCATTGTGAGAGTGTTTTTTCGCAGCGGTCAGCCGATAAATCATGCACTGAGCGCAGCGTATCAATCAGCTCTTTACGATCCCACATCTCGATTTCAACTTTTTCAACATGAAAACCGCTTCGGCGGACGGTGGATAGTAAGCTATCGATTTGACGATCATTAAGATCATGAAGTGGAGCTATTCGCAGTACGGCTTCGCGTAATCCGATCAAATGAATGCTCAGCGGCAACCAAGACTGGACGGGCAGAACGGAGCGCAGTTGATCTCCACTGGCACGATCTTTTACCACTTCGTCTTCATTTTCATTGGATGGGGCGATTGCACCAGCCATATCTAACAATTGTTCAGTAGAGCGCGCTATACCTTGATCGAGTAGCATATTGCGCTCGCGCTGCACCATATCGAGATAACGCTCTCGCCCTTCAGGAGAGCGCATGCGCTTACGGGAATCAGCCATGCGGCGTTCAATCCCGCCAGGTGCTTCAGATTTTTTTTTGCGTTGTTCCTGTTCGACTTCGCGGTCAAGGGCGTCAACTTGATCATCAATGTTTTCTGGTTTTGGCGGCTCGTTTTCCATGATTTGATCTTAACATACTGACTTTAATATTTGCTTATGATACGGCTGATGTCGGCTTTAAAATTCACTATCTGTGCTGATAGTCGGTGCGGCAATCTCGCTGATCGTGTTATCAGTAGAAGTACCGCTTGCGCTTGATGTTGATGTAGTTGGACGCGAAGCCGTGCCGGTTTTATAGCGTGTGAATGAAGTTAAAGATCGATCAAACAACATCAACACGCGCTGCCCTTCATGCATAAATTCTATTCCTTTGGGTTGGATCATCACCAACCACGGCACGCCGCCGATTACAACGTCTTCATTATCATAAACAAGCCGACTTCCACCTGGTCCGTTAATTATTGCGCGTGTGGGAGAAAAAGACGTGATTTTATAGCCATCCAAAAGCCCTGTTACACTTGCGGGATTGACTGGAGCTGCGAGTTTTTTACGATTGCGCTCTGCGGCAGCGGCTTGTTCATCTGTAAAATCTTCATCCAAAGCCGATGCAGGCAAGGGTGGGATGTTACTAAAAGCATTATCATTGGTCAGGATGATTGATTTTTGATCGGGGCTTACGGTGTTGGCCGCGTTGCCGCGCACTGGTAAAACCAACACACCGCGGGCGCCATTATGTATGATTTGGATATCATCAAAGACCTCGCCGACACGAGTTGGAGACCATTTTACAGTGAGCGCACATGCTTCGATGGGATCGAGAACCGTGCCTGCTGTGCAGCCTTCTTCGGTAAAACTAATGCCGTTATCTGATCCTGATGCAAAAATATTGCTGATGCGCATGGCGGCATCTCCTGCATTCACTAATGAAATCGTGCTGGTTGATGCGGTTTCTATCCCTATGCCGAAATTTATTTCTTCTGATGAAGATACCAAAAGACCCTTACCGGGCACAGCTTGTGGGAAAACCTCTGCGCTTCCCACGTTGTCGGGGATATATTCACCTTTTAATGGCACGCTGGATAATCCCGCTGGGCCAGTATGTTTCACAACCAAAACGCCAGAGGAACGTCCGCGGGTTTTGGGTGACCATGTCACCGTGGCAATACACGCCTGCCCCGCCGATAAGGTCTTACATTCTGTATCCATCGAATAACCAGCTTGCTCACTAGAATTAATATAGATGTCCGTGATGTCGATCGGATTGGATGTGATATTGCGTAGAATTACGGGTTCAATCAAAGTCTGTGCGGATTTAAGAGAGCCGTAGTCGAGGAAATCAGGAATAGTTTCAATATCACTGGCGCGCTTATCGCCTAAACCTTCAGATGTCTCTACGCTGCCCGATACAGTGGCGGTCACCAAACGTGTGCGGCCGCTGTGCGCCATCAACATTTCAAGGCGCCATGGTCCTGCTTGTAAGCCTTTAATTGAAAGCGCGATCGCACATTCTGCGCCAGAAGGCAGAGCTCCGTCTTTACATTGATTTAATGAAATATCAGCAGATACTGTTGACGATGGATATAACCGTATTGTTCCGATTTCAACGGGCTGGCCGCCTTCATTGCGAAACAATACAACCACTTGCGCGGTGGCGCCAATAGGAATTTTTCCTCCATCAGTGGTCGCTTCAACGGGGATTAATCCACCAGATCCATTTACGGTGCCAACATTTGCGCCCGGATCGCCGAAGCCAGGATATTGGGCATGTGATACCCCCGCATATGTGCATATGAGTGAGAAAAAAATTGCCAAAATAGCTTTTATTTGCAGACGCATCGCCATAGTTTCAAGTTTATAAAATGATCGCGAAATCATTGAAATTTGAGGGACGGCGCACGAACATGCACCGTTAACACTATAAGTATATCATAGATTTTTTGATGCGTATTGTGAAAAATTCCACACTGTTTTATAGAATTTTAACGGTCAGAAGGATTGAGCATAGCATCGCTAACGCCTGTTACAGGAAAAACAATCGGCGCATTTGGCAGGGCGGGGATAACAGGCATTATCGCAGGATTCAACATTTCAGAATCTTCAAAAGGCTTAAGCGGATTGATTGGCTTTTGCACAACAGAGCGGCGCTCCATTTTTTCGCGGTCGCTTTCATCCGTGTAAACGATAACGCGCGGCTTCATCAAAAACACGAGCTCAGTATTTGATACGGTTGCGGAGCGGGATGTTGAGAAGAAAGGCTTATTAAAGCCAGGGCCAGAATCGTCGAATTGATCGCTTTCACGAACTAAGCCTGCAATGAGAAGCGAATCACCGGGACGAATTCGGATTTGCGTTGATAATTCGCGCTCTGTTGTTTCGGGTAGTTGCAAGGTTGTGCCATCCGCATCAAAATTTTGGAAACGGCGAAATTCTTGGAGCTCGATATCAATATTGCCGTAAATTGTCGCTTTGTCCCATGCGCTAGAAATAGTGAGGGTAAATCCAGTATCCACCGAATCGGTTTCTGTTGAAATTGTTGTCTCGCCATTATCCGTAGAGCGGCTGAGGGAGGATACGTAGTTAATTGTGTCAGCCGCACGCAATGTTGCTTCCGCGCCCGAAAGCACCGTGATTTGTGGTTGTGATATCGTTTTGACCGAGCCGTAATTGGAGATAAATTCTAACACATCATCACCACCAAAAGCTGGCGTGCCCGATATCGTCGGCAGTCCAATGCTTATAGGAGTGAAACCTGCGCCTACTCCGCCGGGGATATTGATGCCCGTCGCATATTTGCCCAAACTTCCTATTTTTTGCCAGTCGATACCCGTTGCATTATCGGTGTTTAGTCCGACTTCCCAGATATAGACTTCGAATATAATTAGGGCTGTATTTGCACGCACACGCTGGAAATAGCGTTCTGCGGCTTTTGCGGTTCGGCTGGTGGCTTGATAGATAATTGTGCGCGTTGATGGCTCAACAATTGGCGTTTGCCCTGTCAGTGCCGCAACCCCCGTTGCCAAGGATGTGAGCATCGTATCATCTTCGCCGACTGGCGGAATTGTGACAGTAAAAGTTTGTGTGTCTTTTACGATCAAAAGCCCATCTTCAAATGAGCAATAAAGATCGGCAAGACTACACACCTTATTTACAACATTGCCTAACGGTCCGCGCAAATTGGCTACTGTGATGGTGCGGGTCAGCCCTTCCTCGGTTTCGAAAGCCATAGGAATTTCGTAATCGGCCAAAATTAATTGAAGCGCGCCCGCCAATGTTTCGCCGCGCAATTCAAACGGGCCAATCTCATCATCAGGCAAGCTTTCGCTTGTTGCCATCTCAGGTACAAGCACATCGCTACCCAAAGGCAAATATAACACGCTATCGGGCTGTTCGTTGATCGCTTCGGGACGCGGATCGGCCATTGTTGGGGATGGGATATTGGCGTTGCGTGCACCGGGTGTGTTGACATCCGCGCAAGCACCCAACCACAAGACAACTGCACAAATGCCTGCCAGCATCGTGGAAAAAGTTTTTTTGCGCGGTGTTGTGGGTGTTTGAT
This sequence comes from Bdellovibrionales bacterium, assembly GCA_037969235.1. Classification (GTDB taxonomy): domain Bacteria; phylum Pseudomonadota; class Alphaproteobacteria; order Micavibrionales; family Micavibrionaceae; genus TMED27. Next base: position 20,304 of record JBBKXA010000187.1, read on the forward strand.
TCATATGAAATCTTTAAGCGTTGGGACGAATTTTTAAAGTACGCATTACAGTTTGTACTAGCCTATCGCGTTGAACAGGTTTCATCAAGACTGCGGCGATGCCCCATTTGCTGGCTTCGGATAATAAATCAGGATTTTGATCGCCCGTCACCAAAATAACAGGTGTGCTATTATCATCGCCGCGAAGCGCACGGACAAATTCGAAACCGTCAATCGGCTCCATGCGCACATCAACGATAGCAAGGCTTATATCTTTACTCATCTTTAAAAGTGCGTCGCTGCCGTCTTTGGATTCTATCGTTTTAAATTCCTGATCATTCAAAAATTTTACGATTTGCATGCGCACGAAATCGTTATCTTCAACGACAAGAATCTTGTGGGCAGAATTTTCGCTCATTGACGGCTCACTCTTTAAATGATGATCGCGCAGAATCACGCGCGGTGCATTTTTAATATAAAGGGATAAAAAACTTCGTGCAAGGTGGCACAAAAAATCATAGCGTTTATGAATGTATGAATTTATTTCAATGCTGTGTGTTTTGATCGCTATAATCCTGCTCGGTTTATTGATTGTTATTGATTTGAAAGTGCGGCTTTTGCCTAATGTTTTAGTGGCGAGCTTTGCTATTGCGGGGTTTGTTTTTCACACATCCAGCTTGTTTTATTACAGTGATCTTGCGGATATGGCGCTTGGCGCATTTATTGGCGGCGCGAGTTTGTATGTGATTCGCGCAATCGGGAATTATTTTTATAAAGTGGATACGTTGGGGCTGGGTGATGTTAAATTAATGGCGGCGGGCGGTTTGTGGCTTGGGGCTGAATTAATTTTGTTTGCGCTGACGCTGGGCGCGATTGCAGGTCTTGCGCATGGGGCGCTTTTACTGGGGTATAACAAAATGCATGCGCGCGACAGCGGTATGCTCTCTCATTTCTCTCTGCCTGCGGGGCCGGGATTTATTGTTGGCATTATCATAGCGGCGGTTGCAAAATTTTACCCTATGCCGCATCTTTTTCTTTCATGACAAAATCATTAAACAATATCCGCGTTCTTGATCTCTCCCGTGTTCTTGCGGGGCCCTTTTGCACACAGATGCTCGGCGATCTGGGCGCGGATGTCATTAAGGTGGAGCGCCCCAATGTGGGCGATGATACACGCAAATGGGGGCCGCCTTTTGTGCAAGATTCCAGCGGCGACACAACGGAGAGCGCTTATTATTTATCGTGCAATCGAAACAAACAATCTATCGCCGTTGATATTACAAACGCGGAAGGTCAGGCGATCATCCGCAAGCTTATCGCACAATCGGACATTGTGATTGAAAATTTTAAAGTTGGCGGATTGGCGAAATATGGTCTTTCATATGATGATTTAAAGGATGAATACCCAGCTTTGATTTACTGTTCGATAACTGGCTTTGGACAAAATGGACCGATGGCCGCAGAACCCGGTTATGATTTTTTAGCACAGGCCATGGCAGGGTTAATGGCGTGTACGGGGGAGGCTGATGGCGCGCCGATGAAGGTCGGGGTTGCATTGTCGGACATTATTACTGGCCTTAATGCGGCCATTGGTATTTTAGCGGCGCTTAATCATCGCAACAATACAGGTAAAGGGCAGTATATCGATGTTGCACTTACCGATTGTACGCTCGCTAGCCTTTCCAATATTGCGCAATATTATTTAACGTCTGACAAAAATGCTCCGCGGCTGGGTAATGCGCATTCAACAATTGTGCCATATCAAGCGTTTGAAGCGCGCGATGGGCATGTGATTTTGGCGATTGGCAACGATACGCAATTTGCGCGGTTTGCAGAATTTGTTGGGCATGGTGAATGGGCGGATGATACGCGTTTTGCCGCCAATGCCGCTCGGGTGAAACATCGTGATATAATCGTGCCGTTGATCGCCCAAATTATCGCGGCGCATCCCATTGCCTATTGGGTTAAAAACCTTAATGCGATCAATGTGCCGATTGGCCCAGTGAATAGCATGGATAAAGTTTTTGAGATGTCGCAAATACAAGCGCGGGGCATGCAAATTGAAATGGCGCATGATTTGGCTGATGCACCTGTCAAGCTTGTCGGCAGCCCTTTGAAGCTGTCTGAAACGCCTGTGGCTTACGATAAAGCGCCTCCGATTTGCGGGCGGGATACGCAAGATGTTTTACAAAAACTGCTTGATTTGTCACCGCAAGACATTACACAGTTGAGAGATAAAGGGGTGATTGCATGAAGCATTTATTAGGCATTGATGAGCTGGACGCCAGCCAGATCAACGATATATTAGACCGCGCACAATATTATAGTGATGCGCTCGTGAGCGGCAAATGGGATAAATCGAAGCTGGCCGACAAGGTTATTTTGCATTTGTTTTTTGAACATTCGACGCGCACGCTGACGTCATTTGAAATGGCGGCGAAGCGGTTAGGGGCGCAAGTGATTAATTGGAACCCCGAAACCAGTTCATTATCAAAGGGTGAGAATTTTACCGATACGGTGGATACGCTCGCGGCCATGAAGCCCGATGCGATTGTGATGCGTCATGCTGAATTTGGCGCGCCGAAATTTGTGGCGGCGCGATCAAAATGTCCGGTGATTAATGGCGGCGATAGCTGGCGCGAACATCCGACTCAAGCGCTGCTTGATGCGCTGACGATGCGCCAGCATTTCGGATCACTTAAGGGTTTAAATGTCACGATTATCGGGGATATTGCCCATAGCCGCGTGGCGAGTTCTAACATGCAACTCCTCACTAAAATGGGCGCGCATGTGCGCGTGGTTGCGCCAGCCATGCTTATGCCCGAACAACTCCCTTTTGATTCTATAGTTAAATTTGAAGATATTGCGTTAGGGATTGAAAGTGCTGATGTTGTTATGACGCTTCGTTTGCAAAAAGAGCGCATGGACAGAGCGTTGATTTCTTCAGATGATGCGTATTTTAAAGATTATGGTTTGACACTGGAAATCTTGATGAAACACGCACCTAAAGCGATGGTGATGGATCCTGGCCCATTGGTACGCGGTGTGCAGATGGAAGATAGTTTGGCGGAAGATTTATCAAGGAGTTTGATTTTGAAACAGGTCGCCAATGGAATACCAACGCGTATGGCGGTGCTGGATATGGTGCTTGGAAATTAGAGATTGGATGATTGGAATGTTAGAATTTATTTATAACTTAGAATACGGCGTTTACATTCTGTATTTTGGATATATATCCGTATTAAGCTATTTTATTGGATCTATTCCTTTCGGACTTATTTTTACAGGACTATTTCTAGGCAAAGATATCCGTTCCATTGGCTCCGGCAATATTGGTGCGACCAACGTATTGCGTACAGGCCGAAAAGAATTGGCACAGTTAACATTGTTAATGGATTTATCGAAAGGTGTTCTTGTCGTTTTTTTGGCATTTGGGAATTTTGCTGAGAACGTTTATTCAATACATAACCACTTTGGTCATCCCAATATTTTAGTACATTTTGGATACTCTTACATCACGATTTCAGGTACTTTGTTTTGCGGGTTAGTGGCAATCCTCGGTCACTGCTATCCCATCTGGCTGAAATTTAAGGGCGGGAAAGGCGTTGCCACCGCGATTGGCGTGCTACTTGCCGCGACGCCTTGGACGGGATTGATTGTGTGCGGCGCTTGGCTCGCGTCTGCATTTGCGTTTCGGATTTCATCACTCGCGGCGTTGATCGCATTGGGGCTTGCGCCTATTACTACATTCTTTATTTACGGCGCAGCGCCCGCGACTATCACCGCCCTCATCACCGCGCTGGTATTCTGGCGGCATCGCGCGAATATCAAGCGGCTCCGCGTTGGAGAAGAGCCGAAAATTGGGAGTAACAAATAATGCAACAAACACAAACACATTTGAATATTTCTGAAAAACTCGACTGGCTCAGGCTTTCGCGTACAGAAAATGTTGGGCCGATCACGTTTTATAAGCTCGTGGAGCGCTATGGTAGCGCGGCGAAAGCGCTAGAAGCTTTGCCTGATCTTGCCCAGCGCGGGGGGCGGAAAAAGCCTTTGGTTGCGCCGCCGATGAATGACGTGGAGCGCGAATATAACGCTTTGCAAAAAATGGGCGGGGATATTGTCACGGCGGCTTGTGATGATTATCCGCTGGCGCTTTCAGCCTGTGATGATGCGCCGCCGGTGCTGAGTTATTTGGGGAATATCGCGCTTGCCAATAAAAACGCGATTGCGATTGTAGGGGCGCGCAATGCTTCGCTCAATGGGCGTAAATTTGCGGAGAAGATCGCGCGTGATTTGGGTGCGTCAGGTCACGTTATAGTTTCAGGATTGGCGCGCGGCATTGATACGGCGGCGCATACAGGTAGCCTCAAAAGCGGTGCAATTGCGGTTGTGGCGGGCGGGATTGATGTGGTGTATCCACAGGAGAATATTAAATTATTCGAAGAGATCAAAGCGCAAGGGCTTATATTGGCCGAAAGCCCGCTGGGTGTTCAGCCGATTGCGCGGCATTTCCCCAAGCGCAATCGCATTGTTTCGGGTTTGTCGGCGGCGTGTATTGTGATTGAAGCGACGCTGCGCAGTGGCTCGTTGATTACCGCGCGGATGGCGGGCGAGCAAGGGCGCGATGTGATGGCGGTGCCGGGGCATCCGTTTGACCCGCGCGCCGAAGGGCCGAATCATTTGATCCGTGAGGGCGCGACATTGGTGCGTAGCGCCGAGGATATTATTGAGATCATCACCAATTTCAGCGGCAATGCCTTGCGCGAGCGGAGCTATAAAGCTCCGTCATACTCTCCGCCACATCTGATTAGCGTTGCGAATGACGAAGATTTCTCCGATCATGCGCCTGAAAATGCACAGGATAAAATTTTAAGCCAGCTTTCTTATACGCCGATTGCCCTTGACGAATTGCTCAGAAGTTGCTCTATAACCATTCCTGTGATGCAGACCGTGCTATTGGAATTGGAACTGGCAGGTAGGATTAAACGTGAATCTGGTGGGCGCGTGAGTTTATTGCAGGAGTGAAAAATGTTTATCATTGTATAACTGTGTTAATATGTGGTTTTAATATAAGGAATATAATCATGAGCATTGTTAAAATGCCGTCGCTTTATAATGATGTTGGTATCGCATTTGAAAGGCTCATGGACTCATGTTCTTTTAAAAAAACGCATTTCTATACTGAAATGCTAGAAAATCGTACAGATGGTGAAGAAATTCTTTACTATTGCGACGTTGGATATTTTTCAGACTATATAAAAGAATGTTATAAAAATAATAATGAGAGCGAATTAAAAATAATTTTTAAAACTATTGAGGATATATTAACAAAAGCATCTTATCGTAACGAGAAAGTTTTTTCTTCAGGTGAAGTCGAAAATTTTATTATTGTTGGATTGATTGAGTGCCTACAAAATTCAATAGCAGATGAAGATCCTAAACTATCTTCTTTCAATGGATATTTAGGTGGAATGAGTATAAATGCTTGGCAAGATCTTATTAAACATTGGAATGAAAATACATGAGCACTAATCTTGTCATCGTTGAATCCCCCGCTAAAGCCAAGAAAATAGGTGGTTTTCTTGGGAGCGATTATGAAGTTTTGGCCTCGTTTGGTCATGTTCGGGATTTGGTGAATAAGGACGGCTCTGTGCTGCCTGATGAAGATTTTGCGATGAAATGGCAATTGGGGGAGCGCAGTGATAAACATGTGCGCGATATTAAATCGGCGGTGAAAAAGGCTGATACCGTCTGGCTCGCACCCGACCCTGATAGAGAAGGGGAAGCGATTGCGTGGCATATTCACGAGATTTTAAAAGAAGATGGTTTGCTGAAGGGCAAAGAAGTGCGCCGCGTTGCGTTTAATGAAATTACCAAAAAAGCGATTGCTGCGGCATTTGAAAAAACGCGGGAGATTGATCAGCCTTTGGTGAACGCTTATCTTGCGCGTCGTGCGTTGGATTATCTAGTGGGGTTTAATCTATCGCCTGTATTATGGCGGAAATTACCAGGCTCGCGTTCTGCGGGACGTGTGCAATCGGTAGCGTTGAGGTTAATTTGCGAGCGTGAGGCGGAAATTGAGATTTTCAATCCGCAAGAATATTGGAGCATTGAAGCGCGACTTCATACCAAAGATGGCGCACCGTTTACGGCGCGCCTTACGCATGTTGCGGGTAACAAATTGGGAAAGATGGATATTTCCAACGAAGCCGATGCGATGGCTGCGGTTGAGCGTGTTACGCATAAAAAACTGACCGTGCAGAAAATCGAGAAAAAACAAGTGCGCCGCAACCCTGCCCCGCCGTTTATTACTTCGAGCTTGCAAATGGAAGCTTCGCGGAAGTTGGGGATGAGTGCTTCGCAGACTATGCGTACCGCACAAAGCTTGTATGAACAAGGTTTCATCACATATATGCGTACCGATGGTACAACGTTATCCGAAGAGGCGGTGAGTCAAGCGCGCGATGTCATCAAAAGCGAATATGGCGCACAATATGTGCCCGATGCGCCGCGCCTGTATAAATCCAAAGCGAAGAATGCGCAGGAGGCCCATGAGGCTATTCGCCCCACAGAGCTTGATAAAATTCCAGGCAAAAAAGGCGCGCCGATGGGAGAAGACAAGGAGCGCCGTCTTTATGAATTAATCTGGAAACGCACGATGGCGAGCCAGATGGAAAACGCGATTATGGATCAAATGAAGGTCGATATTTCCGATGGGACAGATGATGCTGTTTTACGAGCTAATGGCTCGGTTGTTAAGTTTGACGGGTTTTTAACTTTATATCAGGAAAGCACAGATAAAGATGATGACGAGAACGCATCGACTGAAAATGAAAATGACCGACGCTTGCCGCCAATGGAAGAAGGCGATAGCACCAAATTGCTAGATACCGTGCCAAGCCAGCATTTCACACAACCGCCGCCACGCTATTCCGAAGCGACATTGGTTAAATCTTTGGAAGAAAAAGGCATTGGTCGCCCTTCGACGTATGCCTCCATTATGCAGGTTTTGCGCGATCGTAATTATGTTGAAATGCAAGCGCGCCGCTTTGTGCCACAAGATCGTGGACGCGTTGTGACCACGTTTCTCGCGAAATTTTTCACCAAATATGTGGATTATGATTTCACCGCAAATTTGGAAGAAGAGTTGGATGCGATTGCAGCGGGGCATGTGGAGTGGAAAGAATCCTTGCGCCAATTCTGGGTTGATTTTAAAGCGGCGGTCGATGAAACTAAAGAGCTGACGATCACCAATGTGATTGATTATCTGGACGCAGATTTGGGACCCCATTTCTTCCCCGAAGGTGATGAAAGCCGTAAATGCCAAGTGTGTAAAGATACGCATGGTGATGGACGATTGGGTTTGAAGCTTGGAAAATTTGGAGCATTCATTGGATGCTCAAATTATCCGATATGTAAATTTACTAAGCCCTTAGTTGTGCCGGATGCCAATGAAGACGGTGATGAAGCTGCGCTCGCGAATGAACCGAAAATATTGGGGCAAGAGCCCGGAACGGGACGTAGCGTATCATTAAGAAAGGGGCCTTACGGACCTTACGTTCAAATTGATCCTGCGCCAGAATCCATGCCTGATATGAGCGAATATGACGCCGAGATGGTGAAATATGAGGAAGCGCGGGCGACTATGAAGAAAGAGGGTAAAAAGCGCATCGGCATGAAAAAGCCGAAGAAACCCACTATCCCTAAGCCAAAACGCCAAGGCTTACCTAAAGGCCTGGCTGTGGCGGATGTTGATTTGGAAAAAGCATTGGAGCTTCTCGCCCTGCCCCGTGACATTGGTGAGCACCCTGAATCTGGACTTATGATAAAAGCGGGTATTGGGATGTTTGGGCCTTTTGTTTTGCATGATGGTAAATACGCCTCCATCCCTAAAGATGAAGATGTGATGAGCATTGGCATGAACCGCGCAGTGGATTTGATTGCGAAAAAGCTAGAGCGTGATGCGGCAAAGGCAGCAAAGCAAGCTGAAAAAGGTGGGACTGAGGGCACGACAAAAACCAAACCTGCGGCGAAGAAGAAGAAGAAAACTACAACAAAAAAGAAAACGAATAAGAAGGCTGTTTCTAAGAAAACATAAAAATGGGGATCGATAGCGAAAAAGGAAATGTACTGTTTTTAATACTCATTGCGGTCGTTTTGTTTGCCGCATTATCATTTGCTTTTACACAGAACACGCGGCCAGGAATAGCAACACCCAATAGTGAAGTGCTTGAAATCCAAGCCTCGGAAATTGTGCAATACGCTACATATATTGAAAATACGATCATGCGCATGATCATTTCGCAAAAATGTAGCCCCGAAGATATTAGCTTTTACATGCCAGGCATTGCTAAGCTTGCGACATATAAGCACACGCCCGAGAGCCCTGATACATGTAAGGTGTTCCATCCTCTTGGGGGCGGCGCCAATTACCATCTCATCCCCACAGAATTTTTGGATGAAACTTATACTGGCGTAGGTGGATTTAATACCACAATATTCGCCAATCGCACTTGCGTTGAAGATGTACCTGAGCCAGAAGCTTCGGCGTGTAATAGTGACGGTATCGATAACGAAGATTTGGTGATGATTATTCCATTTTTAAAATCCAAAGCGTTATGCAGTAAAATCAATGCGCGCTTAGGCGTTATGCCATATAATGCTGATCCACCTTATGATGCAAATTGTGGTTTCATATGGAATGCCACATTTGATGGTAACTATTCAGATGGCTATGAAATAGATTCAGCAGGTGGGGAGTTAAAAAATCAACGCTCTGGATGTTTTGCTGGCAATGCCGTTTGCCCAGAAACATATACTTTTTATCATGTGTTAATAGCGCGATAGATTTGAAAATTGGTTTATTTAAATCTGTGTCTATCTGCGTTTATCTGTGGTTAAATAAAGTATGTCATTAGAGCCTTCCGCGATTCTTGAGTTTTTAAATCAATCCTCGCAACCACAAACGAAACGTCAGATTTCTAATGCCTTTGGTATAAAAGGCGGAGAAAATCGTGTGGCGATAAAGCAAATTCTTAAATCACTCACCAAAGATGGACTTATTATAAAAGAAGCGGGCGGAGCTTACTCCACGCCTAAGGGCTTACCAAATGTATGTATGGTTGAGATCAGTGCGATTAGCGTTGATGGTGAGATTCATGCGCATCCTGTCGATTGGAATTTAGAATTACAAGGCGATCCCCCCATAATCGAAATTCAACCCGATAATAAAAACTACGCGAAACTCACCGAGGGAAGCCGCGCGTTGGTTAGGCTCAAAAAAATATCACAAGATTTATACGAAGCCGACATCATTAAAAATGCTGACAGCGCCAAAGGTCGCGTATTGGGCCAAGTACGATATAACAAGCATGGCCCAATATTAGCGCCAACGGATAAGAAAGCGAAAAATGATTTCGTTATTGATCAGCAAGATTTAAATGGTGCAAAAGACGGCGATATTGCGCTTGGGGAAATTCTACCCTCACAAGGTTTGAAATTAAAGAAGGTAAAAATCGTAGAAGTGGTCGGTCAACAAGGCGATCCGCGTAGCATCAGTATCATCTCCATGCATGAGGCAGGTTTGTCGGAGGATTGGCCTGATGCGGTTTTAGCCAATGCGCAAGGGTTGGAAGTGCCGCCGTTGAATAATCGTGAAGATTTACGCAAAGTGCCGATGGTGACGATTGATGGGGCGGATGCGCGCGATTTTGATGACGCAGTGTTTGCGGAAAAAACTGGCGACGGCGGGTATCATTTGATCGTGGCGATTGCGGATGTTGCCTTTTACGTGCGTCCTGAAAGCCCGCTGGATGTTGAGGCCAAACGCCGCGGGAACTCTACATATTTTCCCGATCGTGTTGTGCCGATGTTGCCCGAGGCACTGTCGAATGATTTATGTTCGCTTCGCCCGCATGAGCCGCGCGCAACGCTGGCTGTACATATGTGGATTGATGAAAATGGCGCGATGACGCGCTATCAATTTGTGCGTGCGCTCATTCAATCCCATGCGCGATTGACGTATGAACAAGCGCAAGCCGCGCGTGATGGGGTGATTGATGATATCACTCGGCCAATCATGGAAAATGTAATTGCACCGCTCTATGAAGCCTATGCTATTTTGGACAAGGCACGTCAGAAACGCGGATCGCTCGATTTGGATTTGCCGGAGAAGCAGATTCTCATCAACGATAAAAACGAAATGTATGGCGTGAAGGTGCGGGATCGCCTTGATGCACATAAATTGATTGAGGAGTTTATGATTCTGGCCAATGTTGCCGCCGCGACCGCATTGGAGAAGAAAAAAGACCTGCCATGTGTCTATCGTATTCACGATAAGCCCAGCAGTGACAAGCTGGATAGTGTGCGCGAGTTTGTGGAAACGTTTGGACTTTCTCTTCCCAAAGGTCAAGTGAGCCAGCCGAGTCAGATTAATGGTGTGCTGAAACAAGCCGCGAAGCTGCCGTATTCGCATTTGATTTCAATGGTGATTTTGCGTTCGCAAAGCCAAGCGGTTTATAGCGCCGATAATATTGGGCATTTTGGTTTGGCACTGGCGAAATATGCGCACTTTACCTCCCCCATTCGCCGTTATGCGGATTTGCTTGTGCATCGCGCGTTGATTAGCGGATATGATTTAGGCGAAGGCGGGATGAGCGAGGGCGAGATCGCGAGCATTGACGAGATTTGCCAGCATATCTCTACGACGGAGCGCACCTCTATGGTGGCGGAACGCAGCGCGACTGATCGGTTTGTGGCGGCGTTTTTATCGGAGCAAATTGGCGCGACGTTTGAAGGGAAAATCAACGGGGTTACGCATTTTGGATTGTTTGTAACATTGAATGAAAGCGGCGCGGACGGGATTGTGCCAATGCGATCATTGAAGAATGATTTTTATGTACATGATGAAGAGCAACACGCGTTGATTGGACGCAAGACGGGGACGATTTATCGTTTAGGTGCTGCCGTTACGGTCAAATTGAAGGAAGCGGATGGCCTTACGGGTTCTACCGTGTTGGAGATGACAGGCGAGAGCCTTAAGGGCGCGGATATACCTGGTGTGGTGTTTAAGGCGCGCAAGCATAGCCCTGCACACAAAGGGGGATATAAGGGTAAGAAGCAGCCCCATAAAGGCGGGAAGAAGCCTTATAAGAAAAAGCG
>JBBKXA010000188.1:0-9245 GCA_037969235.1 Bdellovibrionales bacterium
TGAATGATATAAAATACCAGCAAAATTTTTCTTGCCTATAAAATTAACCAGACATTAACATTTTCATAATTTTTTGTTAATCTTTATAAACTATTGTATAGAGGTGAAAAGACTAAACAATAATCTGTAAATCATAATTATAAATGATATCAGATCAAAATAAAAAGCTTCCAAATTAGTGGAGTGAATAATTTTTTAAACCTGTAAAAAATGTCATAAGGCGTGCGGGGTTTGGAAAATAAACTTGAGTTAGGGGAATTAATATTATGGCCTACCAATCACCAGCCGCTTCGGCTGTGCGCGAACTTACATTTGATGCGCCAAATCTCGATTTATCTAAATTGAACATACAAACTTTTGAGCCTGAAGCGGATGCTGCGAACGAAAGTAGTCTGTGTGATGCATTTGCAAAAAGCACAGGGTCGGTTTTTTCAGCGCCTGCCGGTGACCAAGCGATGGAAAATAGGGTTCTTCTAGCGCTGAAGGCTGATGGTGTGGCAGGTGTACAAGATCGCGGCGGCTCTCAAAACGTGAAAGGCGCTACAAATACCAACAGTCAGGCCAAACGCGATAAAGCGCAAGCTTCAACGCTTAACAGCATGATGATGCATGAAATATTGGCGCAAATTAAGCAAAATCTAATAGCGTTGAATCAACAAATTGAGCAACAAGAAGCGCAATTAGCCTCTATGTATGGCGATGATTGGCGTGAGGATCTGGCACATCAGATTTTATTTCCTGATAATATTGTGCGTGAAGATGGGGAATCTCTTGAAGCGTATCGTGATCGCTTGGAAGATGAGCTCGTCGCCGAGTTGCTCAATGAAGATGGATCGGTTAAAGCGGAATATGCGGATCGAGCTGATTTACAAGATTATATCCAATGGGCGCAATCCGAATATGCGAGAGATGGTTTAGAGCAAAGTGGCGCTGATTTAGCCGCAGTGTTGAATGATCCGAATTCCACCGTGGAACAGCAGGAGCATGCTATAGAGCATGCAGATGCGGCTGTTACGCTTATTGTGGCGGCGCAATCTCTCGATTATGAAGCGCAAGAGCTCGCTCATTCAAGCACTGCTGCAAATATTGCAGAAGATTTAAATCATAATCAGGCAACAGAACAAGACGCCTTTGCAAGCATGATGAAAATGGGTGGATAATTAATAATTTATTACTGATTTAGAGCTAATTTATTGTCATGATTGTGAATTTGGTCTCGTTCAAGCTGTATTCTTTCAATGAGACTCTGTATCACTGGAACAGCCTCCGTCGGTTTAAAGCTGATGTCATCTTTATCACCATTTTGAATTTCTGGTGTACCATCATTCAATATAGTAAATCCAGTGCCTGTAGCACCATGCGGCGCGCTAAAAAACTTAAGTTCTACGTCTGCATTTTTGAAAAAATTGCGAAGCGCCGATTCATAATACTCAGCATTTTGTGTGTCCGTTGTGCCAATGCTTATAGCGATGGCGATGGCGTATTCATTGCCTTTTTCCGCCGACCATTTTGCGGCACGCAACGCTGGGTGCAGCGTATTCTCTTCTGCGGGCGCAGTAGGAATTGTGATTTTATGAAACTCGCCTTGTGGTGAAATATCATTGGCTTGCGCAACACCAAACGAAGAAACCGACAACGCTAAAGCGGCAAATGAACCCATTGCGGCTCTTTTAAAATCTTTTATATTCATTATGAAATTCCCCTGTGTATTTATTCGATACTAGCATTGCAATAAACGCACTTGCAAGAAAAATCTTTATTTTTCAAAACCGTAAGAGTCAGTAAGCGATCCCGAGGGCATCAAAGGCTTCGCGAATGGGAATAAAAAGATTGAGGCCGTTGCCAAATGCGCTACCTTCTTCGCCAAAGCCAAAAACGCTTAGGCCGACAATGTTGCCGTATTCATCCATTATTGGCCCGCCTGCATGACCAGCATGGACTTCAATATCGCCTTGGAAAAAATTCTGGCGCACGCCTTCATATTTGAAATTGCGGTGATGGGCGCTGACGATGCCTTTGCTTAAACTCCCTTGAAGGCGCTTACGATCACGCGGCGTGCCGAGGGCATAGATGTCTTCACCCACATTCGGCCAATCCAGTTGCACAGACAGAGTGGTGATATCAAGCCATTCAGGTATTTCTTCAAGCTTGAGCAAGGCCACGTTTCGGCCACGATTAACCCGCAGAACTTCGGCAGTTAATCCGGTTTTACGCATTGCACTCATAACACGCACACGCCGGGCTTGGCCTACAACATTGGCATCGGTGATGATGTGGCCTTGGCGCGTGATAAAAAAGCCGGAGCCGTGGCCGCCCGCTTCGATTGTAACAGCAACATTTTTGCCCGTATCCACCGTTTTGGCGAAAGGTTGTCGCGATATGGCTTGGTTGGTAAAGGTGACTTCTTCATCTTCGTTGAAGGTGCGCGGGCGCGTGTCTGTTTTTTCACCGCGCTGGTCAATACCATCATGGGCGCGCGGAGGTTTCACGCCATTTATTATGAGGTTTTGAAAACCGGCATCAGCCGCAAGGTTGTGTGCGGCCATTTCGAACGCATCATGGAATAATAATGTCATGCCCTCGGCGTTGGGAATCTTGCGGCTGGTATACCCCTCAGTGCGAGTTTTATAAACCACTGTGCGATGCAATTGATCATAAACGCTCCAATCGATCGCCAGATACATTTTGCCGAATTCTCCGGGGATGGGTTTGAGGATATTGAGCGCGCCTTCTTCGGATGCGCACATATCAATTTGCGCGTCTTTTAACGTGGCTTTGATAGAATATTCGGCGCTTTGCTCTTCGTCTTCGGGGTCAAATACGATGTTGAGCGAACCAACAACATCATATCCGTTGGCTTCCAGCGCGTCATGGAAGGCTTGTTTAAGGAATTTTTGATCGATATTTTTTTGCAACACATTGCGATTAACGGGATAAGCTGGCGAGGCACATAAAACGCCGCTGCGCTGGGTGCCAATATTCGTCCCTGGCGGCAAGAGTAGCTCAATGCCGCTGAACTTTATAGGAATGGGGGCTGCGGTTTCGCTGATTTGCGGGGTGGGCGCGTAATCGACCTTTTTCACGGGCGCACCGCACCCGCTTAAGAATAATGGAAATAAAATTGCAGATAGTGTAAGTTTAAATCTCATAACTAATAAAATGACAGAGAATTTCATCATGAGCAAGAACCCACAACACCGCACCGCCACGATCACTCGCAAGACCAATGAAACCAGCGTGAAGGTTAGCGTGAACCTTGATGGCACGGGGATATATAATATCTCCACGGGAATTGGGTTTTTCGATCATATGCTGGAGCAATTATCCAAGCATTCATTGATTGATATGACGATTAAGGCCGAGGGCGATCTGCATATTGATGGGCACCACACGGCAGAGGATGTAGGTATTACGTTGGGGCAGGCTGTGAAAGAGGCTGTGGGCGATAAGCGTGGGATACGCCGCTATGGGCATTTTGATTTGGTAATGGATGAAGCGCGCGCTTCTGTTGCGCTGGATTTATCCAATCGCCCATATTTGGTGTGGGATGTCAATTTCACCGTTGATAAATTGGGCGAGATGGACACCGAATTGTTCCAAGAATTTTTTAATGCATTCATCGGCGCGGCGGGGATTACCTATCACGCCACGCAATTGGCGGGCACAAATAATCACCATATCGTTGAGGCGATCTTTAAAGCCAGCGCCAAAGCGCTCCGCATGGCGATCGAGTTTGATTCTCGTGCGAAAGACGCGCTGCCGAGCACGAAGGGTAGTTTATAAAGATTAATCATGAATTTTCTTGCTAAAATGTAAAAAAATTGTAATTCTTTATATATGGACAATGCAAACACACCAGAGAAAAACGCTATTGACGTTGCTAATCACATCTTGGACTTAGCCAAGAAAAATAAAGACACTGTTACGCCAATGCAGTTAATTAAGCTTGTTTATATGTGTCATGGTTGGATGTTAGGATTATATGGTAGGCAGTTATTTAATGATGATATCGAAGCTTGGCAATATGGGCCGGTTATTAAAAGTGTATATAGCCAAGTAAAAAAATATCGCGATAAAGCGGTAACTCATCATTTGCCTTCAAATAAAAATGAAATTCGGTTTGACGAACAAGAAACGAATGTTATTGAGCAAGTATATAAAAATTATAGTGGATTTTCAGGTGTAAAGCTCTCTGCCCTGACGCACCAAGCCGGCTCTCCGTGGTATAAAACTTGGAATAGCTCTGGACGAAACGCTGTCATTTCTAATGATTTAATTGAAGAATATTACAGCTCCCTTGCAAAATAAAATGTCAGATTCATTTAAGAAAATTCCAATTTTAGAGCCTGCGTCAGATGAAGAATCTCATGCAAATGCCGATAAAGAATCTACTGCTTTTGCCAATGAAACAGATTTACGAAAATTGGCAGAAGAAAGTCAGCATGGAAGAAGTGAGGATTTAAAAGATCTAATTCACTGTGTTGCTAAAATTGTAGTGCTTTGTGTTTTTGTTATTCTTTTGCTTATGGGGCTTTCCTTTTCATGGCATTTAATTGCGCCTGATAAATTTCGTTATTTAAGTGAGGCACAAATTAATGATATCAGAAATATATTGTTTAGCGGTTTAGTAGCGTCAGCTGCTTCTGCTTATTTTAGAAAAAATTTATAGTTAGAAGCACTGTAGCATGCGTTGGAAAAATCGTGAGCGTAGTGCAAATGTGAGTGATCGGCGTGGCGGTGGGAAGGCTGTGGCGGGTGGCGGTCTTGGGTTGATTGGGATTGCGGTGGTTGTGGCGCTGTTGGGCGGCGATCCTACGCCGTTATTACAAGAGGGCATCAAGCGCACCGTTATTGAACATACGGGCGGTCAGTCGAAAATTCCAGAGGCCGAGCAAGATGAGCTGGTGGAATTTGTTTCGGTTGTGCTGGCGGAAACTGAAGACACGTGGAGCCGTAAATTTGTTGAAAAAGGCAGACGTTACAGTAATCCTGTACTTGTGTTGTTTACAGGGCAGGTCACATCAGGATGCGGTATGGCAAGCGCAGCGGTTGGGCCTTTTTATTGTCCGGTTGATCAAAAAATATATCTCGATCTCGATTTTTTCTATGACCTTCGTAAACGTCACGATGCGCCAGGGGATTTCGCGCAAGCCTATGTGATTGCGCATGAGGTTGGGCACCACATTCAAAATTTAACAGGTGTTTTGGACGAAGCGGAGGCGGCGAAACGTCGTACCAATCAGGTTGGCGCGAATAAAATTTCGGTGAAGACTGAGCTGATGGCGGATTGCCTTGCAGGTGCGTGGGCGGCGGATACGCGTGCGAAAGGGCTGCTGGAAGATGGTGACATCGAAGAAGCGCTGAACGCCGCGAGCCAGATTGGCGATGATACATTGCAAAAACAAGGTCAAGGTTATGTCGTACCCGATTCCTTTACGCATGGCAGCAGCGCGCAAAGATTTGAGTGGTTTAATCGCGGATTTAAAAATGGCGATGTTGGAGCGTGTGAAAATTGATTTATCATCTTGTGAGTGTAACGAAGCAACCTAGGAATTTATTCATTCTATCGGATAGCAAATTCTAATCACCTCAATCTCCTCGACTCCGTCATCGGTGCGCACTTTGACGATATCGCCGACTTGCGCTTTCATTAAAGCTTTTGCAACGGGGGAGAGCCAGTTGATTTTACCGGCGCTAAAATCGGCTTCATCTATACCGACCAGCTTAACCGTAACTTTGCGTTCGTTTTCACGCACATAGGTGACCTGCGCGCCAAAAAATACGCGATCAAGTTTTTGCTGGGTTGACGGGTCAACGATCTTGCAATTTTCGAGTTTCTTTTTGAGATAGCGCAAGCGCCCGTCAATTTGGCGCAAACGTTTTTTGTTGTAAATATAATCTCCATTTTCGGAGCGATCACCATTACCCGCCGCCCATGACACAATCTCGCAAATTTTCGGCCGTTCAACATGGATCAGATGATCTTGTTCATCGGCAAGGGTAGTATGCCCATGCGGGGTCATGTAATGAATTTCATCCAAATTTATTCGCCCAAATGATCATAGAGAAAGGATACAAATGTGTCGGCTTTGATGAAGCCGTTATTGAGCAAAGTGTCATATTCCGCTGTGGGTTTGGATGCGATGGTTTCTTCTTTGGTTTGACCTTGCGCAATAGCCAGTTCAATTTTGGATTTGATATCATCAAGCGCGTTACGCTGCGTTTGTAATTCTGCCTTGTTTAATACAGCACCGTGACCGGGAATAATAACAGTCTGTTCATCGGCCATCATGATGATTTTATCTTGCGCGGCGATGATGCCTTTAATTGATCCGCCATGTTCAGCGTCAATAAAGGGGTACATACCGTTGAAAATTGTATCGCCCGCGACGATAATATTGTCTTCAATAAAATGCGCAATCGCATCGCCGTCAGTGTGGGCGTTGGGCAGATGCGTGAGCTTTACCGTATCGCCGTTATAATGCAGGCTCATGTCTTGATCGAAAGTGACTTTGGGCAAGCCTTCGGGTTTGAGGGCGTGCGTGTTCTTTTTAAAAAATGTAATATATTGATCGCTGCTGAGGCGTTTACGTACATTATCATGCGCCAGAATAACCGCCTCATCTTCGCCCAGCATTTCATTATTGCCCGTATGATCAAAATGATAATGGGTGTTCATCACGAAGGTAATTTCTCTATCGCTGATTGACTCTATGGCCTCAATGAGTGCATCGCTTTGATCACCTAATTGATCATCAATAATGAACACGCCATCTTCACCGATTGAAGCGGTGACATTGCCGCCTTCCTCGCCGATGAGCACGTAAATATTGTCTTTAATATTATTGGCTTTAATGGTGCTGGTTTCTTGTGCTTGTGCAGCTAACGGTAAAGCCAAGGCGGCGATAGTGGCTAGGGTCAAAATCTTCATGGGATATCCTTCAATTTAAAGTTTGCGTTTGTTTAAAACCGCGCTGTGGGCGGGGAAATTTTCGTATTCAGTGAGTGTCGTAACCGTGTTTTTTAAGGCTTCAAAACCCTCACGCGTACAGTGCGATAAAGACGTGCGCTTTAAAAAATCCCATACAGACGTACAGGAATATGTATGCGCCCAGCCACCTGTCGGCAATACGTGATTGACGCCGATGGAGTAATTGCCAAGCGATGAGGGCGTGTACTCGCCGATTAATATTTCACCTGCATGGGTCAGTTTTCGTGCAATATTTTTTGCATCCGTTACTTTGAGATGGAGATGTTCGGGGGCGTAGGCGTTGGAAATTTCAATGGATTGCTCAAGGCTTTCGGTGAGAATAATCCCGCCGTAATTGCGCATGACGGAGGCACAAATATCGCGATGGGGTTCAGGTAATTCATTGATTTTTTCCATGATATGATCGCGTACATAATGCGCGAGTTTCTCATCATGAGTAATCAAAAGCGCGGCGGAATCTTTGCCATGCTCGGCTTCGTTCAAGATATCCCAACAGGTATTATCGGGATGCGCGGTTTCATCGGCAAGAATAATGGATTCAGAAGGCCCTGCGGGCATTCCCGCATCCATTATGTTTGAACATAGGCGCTTTGCCGCGGCGACATATGGCGAGCCAGGCCCGAGCACTTTTTTGACTTGGGGCACGGTTTGTGTGCCATAGGCCAGCGCGGCAATGGCTTGCGCCCCGCCGCATTTGTAAACATGCTCAATACCGCATAATTGTGCGGTGTATAATGTGGCGGCGTCGGTTGTCCCGTCGCTGCATGGCGGGGAGACAATGGCGATATTTTTAACGCCTGCAATCACGGCGGGCACCGCGAGCATATACAGCGCAGATGGAAAAGCACCTTTGCCGCGCGGGACATATAAGCCAACAGATTCGATTGGATTGACTTGCTCACCCGCAAACACGCCCTGTTCGATTTCGATCATCCACGGTTTTTCCACGCGGCGCATTTGTTCGGCGTGAAATGTTTTGACGTTGCGTACGCTGTGGGCAATAGCGGCCTTGAGGTCTTCGGTTAATTTATCGCCCGCTTCGGCAAATTCTTGGGGGCTGGCTTTTAGCGATTTAATATCCGCTTTCTCAAATTTTTTGGCATATTCAATCAACGCCGCATCGCCGCGCATGCGCACATCTTGAATTATAGGCTCAACAATGCGCACAACATCATCAATCTCGGCTTGGGAGCGGCGCATGATTTTCTCGCGCGTTCGCGCGTCGGTTTTATTCCAATGATAAAAATTTACACTCAAATTTACGCTCATGGGCTTTCGTCCCTTCTCTAATGCTTATATAACATGAGTATGAGTTTTGAAACTATAACCATTATTGATTACGGAAGTGGAAATTTACGCTCGGTCGCCAAAGCGATCGAACATGTGATCGCCAATGAAGCGATGGATAAGCGTGTAGTGGTGACTTCCAGCGCCGATGATGTGCGCCGCGCGGATCGAATTATATTGCCAGGGCAAGGAGCATTTGGCGATTGCATGGATAATTTGAAAAACACGCCCGGCATGATTGACGCTTTAGAGCGGCGTGTTTTGGATGATAAGAAACCGTTTCTCGGCATTTGCGTTGGCATGCAATTATTGGCTTCGCATGGTTTGGAATATGGAGAGCATAAGGGTTTAGGCTGGATTAAAGGCACTGTCGAGCCGCTGTCAGAGCATATTAATAACCCCGCCTTAAAAATTCCGCATATGGGATGGAATGTTCTTAAAATCCCACAAAATGGCGCGGCAGATAATAAACATTTTATTCTGCGTCGTGCTAATGTTAATGCGCAATCGCTAGATCATTACTATTTTGTTCATTCTTTTATGTTTAAATGTATGTATGACCATCATGTATTAGGCTTGGTTGATTATGGCGGCGATTTTGCCGTTGTGGTTGGACGTGATAATATAATAGGGGTACAGTTTCATCCTGAAAAATCCCAAGATGCGGGATTGCGTCTGATAAGCGACTTTTTAATGTGGGAGCCATCACTATGAACGATCAAACAAAAATTCAAACGACCGCGCCCGATATTCAAGTCGAAGTTGTACGTGATGAATTAAGCATGGCAGATCTGAATGATTTATGCGACGCCACGGATGCTGCGATTAAAGGCGGTGGGGGTTTCGGATGGATTGAGATGCCTGCACGTGAAGTGTTGGAGCGTTATTGGAGCGGCGTGGTGACGATGCCAGCGCGGATTTTGCTGGTTGCGCGTCTTGATGGGGTGATTTGCGGGACTTGCCAGCT
>JBBKXA010000189.1:0-4883 GCA_037969235.1 Bdellovibrionales bacterium
AAACGATCTTCATAGAACACTTCCGCGTCATCAATAAATCCGCCTTTTGGCTTCGATGGACTAAGCGCTTTGCCCACTGTAACCATCATACCAATCACAAAATTTTCAGGCATATTCACCAGCTCAGCAACCTTAATAGAATCAAAACCGATCATCGGGCATGAATCGTAGCCCATCGCCTTTGCTGCAATCATAAGGCTTTGCGAGCCAATTCCAATTGAGCGCATAGCCTCATCACGCTGTTGCCATTTTTGATGCGAGTAAAATGGCTTAATCGCAGGCACCAAAATATCTTGCACTTCTTTGGGCGCGTCTGCCCAATAGCGCACAGGATCATTATCCCATGCGTGTAAATCCGCGCATAATAAAAACAACAACGATGCTTCCGAAACTTGCGCCTGATTCCACGCCGCCTTGCGTATTTCTGCGCGCAAATCTTTATCTTTTATAATTAAAATCCGCCAATTTTGAATGTTGAACGAAGTCGGCGAATGGCGAATGACCTCTTTCAAAATGGCCTCATCCTCCTCGGGAATTATAAAATCCGCATCATAATGCTTTACTGCGCGGCGAGTGCGAATGGCTTCCAATGCGTCCATGTTTTCATCTTTCTTAATTTAAGCTCTTTCAAGTTATAGCCCACTTAAGATAAAAAGAAACCCATGAGCGATGATGTGATTTTAGGTAAAGACGGCAAAACGCGCTGCTGGTGGTGCGGCGATGATGATTTATACATGCGCTATCATGACACTGAATGGGGAAGACCCGTCACCGATGATATAAGATTGTTTGAAAAAATCTGCCTTGAAGGATTTCAAGCGGGATTAAGCTGGCTCACAATTTTACGCAAACGCGAAAATTTCCGTACTGCTTTCGATGGATTTGATTTTGAAAAAATACGCCATTACACGCAAAATGATATTGACCGCTTGCTCCAAAATGAAGGTATCATCCGACATCGCGGTAAAATTGAGGCCACCATTAATAACGCGGCGCGCGCGATCGAGATGCGTGATGAATTTGGCTCTCTTTCCGATTTTTTTTGGAGTTGGAAACCCGATGCTAAACCTACACCACAAACCCGCGAAGACATCCCCGCCCAAACCGATCAATCCCGCGCTCTATCAAAAGATTTAAAAAAGCGCGGCTGGAAATTTGTCGGCCCTACAACCTGCTACGCGTTCATGCAAGCTATGGGCATGGCCAAAGACCACATACATGATTGCGATTTTAGCGCTCATCTTTAACGCTAATTCTTTATTTTAAATCTCACAATGACTATAATAAAATAACTCAAAATCCAATAATAAAAGTGCAAAGGGTAACACATGAACGACACGCCAAAATCAGTATCTTCCATGACAGAAGCCACCCGCAGCCGTGCGGACTTTTCTGGTCATGGCGGATCACTAGGGGCATCAGGCTATCGTGATCAAGCGCATAACGAAGACAATTGCGAGTTTCTCGATGAACCCGGCTCTTCCATTGCCATTAACCCTGGCGCAGATGGCTTCGAATCCATATTAATCGGCGTGGCATGGGATAACATCCAAACACAAATCACCGAAAAAAAGGGGTTTTTCAAAAAAGCTGTTACAAAAATGAAAAAACTCGGCGTTGATCTCGATATCGGCTGCCTATACGAGATGCAAGACGGCACACGCGGCGCAATACAGGCGTTTGGCGAAAAATTTGGCTCATACAACAACGCTCCATACATAAAATTATCAGGCGATGATCGCACAGGCGATGCTGAGGGTCATGACGAATATATGATGGTTAACGGCGCACATTGGAAAGATATCAAACGCATTCTTGTTTATATCTACATCTACGAAGGCGCAGCAAAATGGAGTCAGGTCAACCCGCAAATCGTCCTCGACATCCCAGGAGAAAACGATTTAGTTGTGACCTTAAAAGCACATAACGACGCCCTCGCCCTCTGTGCGGTGGGCGGTTTGGAAAACGTACGAAACGGTATAAAGCTCACCAATTACACCGAATACTTCCCCGGTCACTATGAAATGGATCGCGCTTTTGGCTATGGCCTTGAATGGGCTGAAGGGCGTAAATAGCGCTGTATGAAATAATATTGCCCCCTCGCGACGGTCATTATATTTTGATACAGTAATATAAAGTAAGATACAAATATTCAGAAAGAACACATGGACTTCCTAACATTACAAGCTCTCGCCATCCCTGTAGGTTTAATGGTTATCGGCATTGCTCTATTGATCAAAGGTGGTGACTGGACCATTGACTCGTCAGTTTTCATCGCCCGCAAATTTGGCCTATCACCTATGGTGGTTGGTTTCACTATCTTGGCGTTTGGAACATCATTGCCTGAATTACTCGTCTCCATTTTGGCCGTTATACGCGGCTCCGCGGGGATTGCGATGGGAAATGTAATCGGATCAAACATCGCCAATATCTTATTGGTCATGGGTGCATCGGCTATGATAGCCACCATGCATGTCACGATATCCAAGGGTTTAGTCAAAGACCTTGTTATGATGTGCGGTTCGGCAATTTTATTAACAATTCTAATGCAATTAGGCACCATCGGCGCACTTGCTGGCGGATCGATGATTACACTTTTGCTCATCTATGTATTTTTACAATATCGCATGGCACAAAAAGGGGAAATCGAAGTCGGCCCAAACGCGGACGAAGCCTTACCAGAACACAAACATGCATGGCAACCCTATATTATGTTGTTCATAGGGCTAGCCGCCGTAGCTGGCGGCGCAAAATTCCTTGTGGATGGAGCAAGCCAATCAGCGGCCATTTTGCATGTTCCTGAAGATATTATAGCATTGAGCGTGATCGCGATTGGAACATCTCTGCCTGAACTCTCCACCAGCATCATCGGCGCACGCAAAGGGCATGCGGAAATGGCATTAGGTAACATCGTCGGATCAAATGTATTTAATATCTTGCTCATTATCGGCCTAACCGCGATGGTCAAACCCATCGCCCAGAGCGGCTATTCACCACAACTTTTGAATTTCGACATTTGGTTCATGCTCGCCATCACTTTTGTTTTCGCTGCAATCATCACCTTTTACAAAAAAATAACCCCCGCGATCGGCATAATGTTCTTAGGCACGTATTTGATGTATACTATTTATATCTACGCCATAAACGTCAGCGTTTAATATAATAAAGGGAAACAAAACATGGCCAAAAGTGACGATGATCTTTTCGATACCCGTTTCGAAGATAAAGACGTTGAAATTGATGGAAATTTTATTCATCTCGGTAGTGACATCAATCTCACATCCGCGGATCCTACACTTAAGAAAATTTATGTGGGCGCAGGCTGGGACGTAAATGCATTCAATGCAGACGCGCTTGATCTTGATGTATCTTTATTTTTGCTCAACAAACAAAATTTAACACGCCATGATGGGGATTTTGTCTTTTATAATCAACCTACACATCCAGAGAATTGCGTCAAGCATAACGGCGACAGCCGCACCGGTGCTGGCGATGGTGATGATGAAAACATCACGATTGACCTGCCCGCCCTTTCGTTTGAAATCTTAAAAATTCTGATCGTTATCACTGTCTACAAAGGCTACGAGAAAGAACAAAATTTGGGCATGGTGCGCAATGCTTATATACGTATTGGTAATGCTGAAACACGCCAAGAATTATGCCGCTATGTGCTAGATAGAGCTTTGGACGATCAAACCGCCACGGGCATTATCGCTGGGGAACTGACCCGTGAAGGCCCGAAATGGCACTTTAAACCGCAAGCGGAATTTGTCGAAGGTGGCATGCGAGAATTAGCCACGCGCTACGGTATGATCATCAATCAGGAATAAACCCTTACTTCTTCATCCCCATAATTGAGGCTGGATTTGCTTTAGGCGATTTGCGTCCCACACGCCCGCGACGGCCAGATCCCCCCCCGCTGCTATCTTGCATATTGCTATCGATCAACGCATCAATATCGGGTATCTCCCCCATTTGCAGCGCTTGCACACACGCCAGAAAAAAATCACAGCCTTTACCTTCCCAATCATGGAAATCATTCTCGTAATCAAAGGCCTTTATGACCAGGCCTTTAACCTCCCAAGCGTCATCAGCAGCCACGCGCGCGCGCATAATAAAAATTTGCGCCCGCCCATTCACAATTTTCATCACAGGCATTGGTGGCGGTGGCGGCGCGCCTGGTGGTAAAGCGCTCAGCGCTTTAGCACGCGCTTCTTGCGCTTCTTTAAGCGATGCTTCTTGAGCCGCCTCCTCATCATCATATAAAAACTGAATTTCACCTTCTAAATCAGTCCCACTTCCTGCCATACGCACTTCAGCACTACAGGTAATGCCTTTATCTTCGTCATAAACCAGCCACGGCGCGGCTTCATATGGCGCAAGAATTCCTCGCACGCCCAAGCGCTCTAATAATTTCGGTAATGGTACTCGCATAACACCTAACTCAAATAATCATTTTACCAATGTATAATAGCGCTTTCCAAACAAATTACAAAAGCAGTAAAATTTTTAACAAAACAATGCTATGATTTTAAAAATGATAAAATACACAACACATACCTATTTTACACTTTTGTTGTTGAGCGCCCTTTTTTTGTTAAACACGGCGCCAATAGCCTATGCACAAGCCCCAGAGAGTAACGCACAAACCTTTGAAGCAAAAGCCCGCGCCGTTGATGCTGTAACGCTCAATGCTGGTAAATCTACAATATCCATATGGGGCATTAACATCATTGAAGGCGTTTCCGCATCATTTTTTGTAAAGGCACGCACGACTTTAGATAATGTTATAGGCGCAGAAAAAGTGCGTTGCGAATTAAAATCCCGTAATAATAGCATCATTGTCGCACAATGCCTAAACAGCAATGACATCGATTTAGGGC
>JBBKXA010000190.1:0-12962 GCA_037969235.1 Bdellovibrionales bacterium
GTTCTGAAATTCTTTATGAGAATATGAATAAAGCAAAAATAACTGTAAATGATTTAATGTCAAAACTTAGAGAAAGTAATGTTTTACATACCAATCAAGTTCAAGCTGTGATTTTCGAAGCTAGTGGTGATATATCTGTTTTGCATGGAGATATTGAAATTGAAGATATTATTTTAAAGGATGTAAAAAATAGATGATGAATGAATTACTTCAGCTCCATAATTTGGATTGGATTGATGCGATCGCCAGGCTAATTTTAGCATTAATTTTTGGCTTCGTATTAGGGTATGACCGTAATAGTAAAAATAAAACAGTAGATTTTAGAGTTTATATGATTGTAGCCTCCACAACTTGTTTATTAGCTATTATGGGGCAAGAACTGACAACAATATATGATGAGAATAGTGAAAGTGTTGAATTAGGTCTGTTGCGCATTGTCCAAGGTGTTTTAACAGGGATAGGGTTCTTAGGCGCTGGCGCAATTGTAAAAAGTGCTGATGGTTCAATGATCGTTGGTACTGCTACTGGCGCTAGCATTTGGGGTGCGGGATCAATGGGCTTGATGTTAGGATTCGGGATGTATGGGCTAGCTCTTTTAGGCTTTTTCGTACTGATTTTTATTCTTGTATTTTGCGGAATGTTAAAAAAACCATTATTTGATCAAAAAGAGCATCTTTCTAAAAATGAAAAGCTTTAGAAGCGGGCTACTTCCGCCGTCATTTTTTGTATATATTTTAAATTTTAGGAAGCAATTATGGACGATCCACATGCACTAACACATCTCGCAACTGTTTTGGCGGCGGCATTTATTGGTGGGGCGATCTTTAGGAAATTGAAACAGCCGGTGTTGGTGGGCTATATCATCGTTGGGCTTTTGCTGGGGCCGTCATTTATTGGCGTGGTGCAAGGACGTGAGGAGATCTCGCTTCTTGCTGAGCTGGGCATTTTGTTATTGCTCTTTATTGTGGGGATGGAGATTGATCTTAAATCCTTTAAATCCGTATCCAAAATTTCACTCATTACGTGCGGCGCGCAGATTGGCATTGGCTTAATATCAATGTCCATCTTGGGGCTTTTGTTCGGCTGGTCATTGAATATGTGCATTTTACTGGGCTTTGCTGTTTCATTAAGTAGCACGGCTGTCGCGCTTAAAATCTTGGAAGATATGGGGCTGCGCAAAACAAAGGTCGGACAATCGAGCGTTGGAATTCTGGTCGCGCAAGATTTGGCATTTATTCCGATGGTTTTGATTATTGGCGCTTTGAGCAAGGGTGAAGGCATAAATTATGAAGGGCTTATACGGCTGGGGTTTGCCGTGATATTCATGGCGGGCTTAATGTTTTTGCTGACGAAAAAGCCGATATTATTTCAAAAAATTTGGCATAAGTTCGAAGCGATAAAATCGGAGGCGATGCAGGGGCAGGTGGCGATTACGGGCTTGGCTTTTTGCTTTGCTTCGGCAGCGATTGCGGGGATGTTGGGGATATCCGCGGCATATGGGGCATTCATGGCGGGTATTATTCTAGGTCACACCATGAACCGCAAGGAGCTGGAGGAGCACACAAAACCAATTTTTGATGTCACAATTATGGTTTTTTTCTTATCTATCGGACTGTTGATTGATTTAGAGTTTATGTATGAGAATTGGGCGGCGACGCTGTCTTTGCTGTTCATTACCATGCTGATTAAGACCGTGATCAATTTCTATGTTTTGCGCTGGCAAGGGATGGAAACGGAAGAAGCCTATGTGACTGGCGCAGTATTGGCGCAAGTGGGGGAGTTTTCCTTCATTCTAGCGGCCATAGGGCTTGGCGCAGGAACGATTGATGGTGATGGATATAAGTATGTGGTAGCCATTATTTCTCTAAGCTTATTGGCCACGCCTTTATGGCTTTATCTCGTGGAAAAGCGCGGGCTTTTGAAACATTTAAACGTGGTTGAAACCGTAAAGCGCCGTACGAAGAATAAGAAAGGCAAAGTGACGTAACAATATTATTTACCAGCTTTCATTAAGGCTTCTACCATTTGCGCGCTTTTTTGTTCGCCGTAATATTGTTTTGAAAATAAATAGCTTTGCTCAATCATATCTATTTTCTTCGGCCAATCTTCTCCAAACCCAATACGAAATGTTTCGGGTAGATCCAATTTTGAGAAAGCGGCATTGCCCTGAAATGCCATGATAACACTTTGTTTTGAAGGTTTTGCAGGATCGCTAAATTGCACGTAGTGAAAACCGTTTTTAACCTGATTTTTATTGGCCTCAACGGAAGAAGGAATAAGAAACAACAAATTATGTTTGTAAATACGGTCATATAATTCGTGTGAGCGCGGCGTCAAATAAGATTTTGCTTCAGCAGGTTTTTTGTTTTTTGAAAATTGAAACACCTGTTTCAACGCCGTGGACTGCGCGTCTTGTGCAAAAGACAGGCTTGGAAACATTAAAACGAACAGCATTAAGATAAAAACATGTCTCATTTTTTCACTCCTCACCTTAGATATAGTTATGCTTTGTGCCGTTTCAAGTTTTTTCATCCTTGTCATCATGTATCCATTTCGCGTAATCAACCAGTACGCCATAATGCGGGTCTTCGATTTGGTTGACTTCAACCAGATCGCGCGCGGTTTTAAGCAAAAGTTGGCAATCCGAACTTAAATGTACCAGATGCAAGGTTTTGCCGCTTTCTAAATATTTGGCCGCCACTGTGTCAATGGCTTCTAAGGCGGAATGATCCCAGACGCGAGCATGACTAAAATCAATGACAACATCATTTTCATCATCATTTTTGGGATCAATTTCATTTTTAAATGTCGCGATAGAGCCGAAAAATAATGGGCCGTGGAGTTTATAGACTTTGTTGCCGTCTGCTTCGTTTTTCCACACAGTAATCCAGAATTTATTCGCAGACTTCCAAGCATAAACCAGCGCGGAGACAATTACGCCAATAATCACGGCAAGCGCTAAATCATATGCCACTGTTACACCAGTGACCAATAAAATGACGAACGCATCTTCACGTGGGATTTTGTGAGCGATGCGAATGGATGCCCATGCAAATGTTGATATCACAACCATCATCATTAAGCCTGTGAGAGCCGCCAACGGTATCATTTCAATCCATGTGGAGGTGAACAAGATAAAGGCGAGCAAGCTCATCGCTGCGGTGATGCCTGATAAACGTCCGCGACCGCCTGATTTAATATTAATCATGGATTGCCCGATCATTGCGCACCCACCCATCGCGCCAAATACCCCGCATGTGGTGTTGGCAAGGCCTTGACCGACACATTCTTGTGATGTTCGCCCGCGTGTCTCTGTCATTTCATCGATTAACGTCAGCGTCAGCAGGCTTTCGATTAAGCCAATCCCTGCGAGAGTTAGAGCGATGGGGAAGATAATCACCAGCGTTTCCCAACTCATCGGCACTTGTGGGATATGAAATTGGGGAAGCCCTCCAGAAATGCTAGCGAGATCACCCACCGTTTTGGTATCGAGATCAAAGCCGAGTACAATGCATGTAACGGTAATAATAGATATTAAAGAAGCGGGCAGGACTTTGCCGATTTTAGGAAGCTTGGGGAAAAGCCAGATGATTGCCATTGTTAAAAGCGTGAGGCCAAGCATGAGATGCATTTGCGTCCCCATCAACCAGTTGCCATCAAACAAAACACTGATGGCGCTATGGCTGGGCGCACTCGTTGCTGTTTCTACAGTTTGGCTCGCACCCGCGCCTGCGCTATGGGCTGTGTGCAATGTGGCTTCGGCTTGTCCATCGGCATTTTTAAATTGGCCGAGCTGCGCTAGGAAAATCACAATCGCTAATCCATTCACAAAACCCAGCATCACGGGGTAAGGCACAAGGCGAATGAATTTCCCCAGATGGAAAATTCCCGCCAAAATTTGAATTAACCCCGTCAGCAATACGGCGGCGAATAAATATTCAACGCCGTAAAACGTCACCAGCCCCACCATCGCAACCGCCATAGCGCCTGTTGCGCCGGAAATCATGCCGCTTCTTCCGCCGAATATTGATGTGATAATACCCACTATAAAGGCCGCATATAGCCCAACCAATGGATCAACTTTGGCGACAAAGGCAAATGCAATTGCCTCTGGTACAAGCGCGAGCGCAACAGTTAGGCCGGAAAGCATGTCATTGCGCGGATTTTCGGTCAGCTCAAAGCGTTTAATATAGCGAAGCATGGCGTATGACTTTTTTAAAAATGAGCAGGGGCGCATTTGGCGCTTGAACACGCTAAAGCGCTGGTGCTTATAAGTAAAGTCTTATGTTTGTGAAATTTTAGGTAGATAGCAGGATATGACGATTTTTAAATCATAAATATTCTTGTATTTGCGCAATTTCTAAGGGTTTTTCAAGCACTTTATCCGCACCTGATTCCTGAAGGCTTAAGGCTATTTTCGGGTGACATTTTCCTGTGGCGATAATGACCGGAAGGGCTGGGCTAAGGGCTTTTATGGCGCTTAAAATATCACTTCCATTCATATCGGGCAGGTTATAATCAAGAATAACAGCGTTGAATTTGCCGAGATTCTCACGCACTATTTCTATGCCGCTTTGGCCATTATCGGCTTCTACAATTTCACAATCGCTGATTTTCTTTAAGCGGATTTTGACGATCATACGATCGGTTTCGTCGTCGTCAATAATGAGTATGGATGATTTTGAAATGATATTAGCCCGTTTGTATTGCGTTATATTCTACGGCTTTGCATTGGCGAAGGCTTAAAATATGAAAAAGCGCTCCGCCGATAATGTTGCTCACCGCTAGTGCTATAAATATACCTGATGCACCATAGATAAGTCCACCTCCAATGACTGCGGGTATCGTGATAACAAAAGATTTGATGAAAATCATTATGAAGGCTTGTTTGGGCATGCCCATGGCGTTGAACGCCGAAGACCAGCCATAGATTAAGTTCCCGATACCGTATGAAAACGGCACGATCCAGAAATATAAAACTGTGTAATGCACAACAGTGGGGTCTTGGGAAAAGGTCAGCGCGATGGGTTTGGCGAAAATGGCGAGGATAATTGCGATAAAGGATGACCAGCCTAAGTTGAAGATAATGGCTGTTTTGATGGTGCGGTTCACACGATCAAATTTTTGCGCACCGAAATTTTGGCCAATGATGGGTGCCATACCCACGGCGAGCGAGAGAACAACGAGCAAGGCAACCGCTTCTATACGTGTGGCTATACCGAATGCGGCAACCGCTTCAGTGCCATATTTAGCGAGGATGGCGAGAACGATGGTGGAGGTTAGCGGAACGATGATATTGCCGATGCCGGCGGGAATAGCAATGACCAATAAACGCTTCATTGAATCTTTGAACTTGTCACGATATAGCCCGTCAATTGCGACCAGTTTTTTGCGAATAACCAAAATGTATAAAGCCAGCATTGCGCCCGATATATTGCCGATTAACGTGGCTATGGCTGCGCCTTTTACGCCCATAGCTTCAAACCCGAGATGCCCGAAAATTAGAATAGGATCGAGGATGAAATTCACCACACCCACTACAATCATGATAATCGCCGGCCAAAACGGATCACCGCTCGCACGCATCGCGGAATTGGAATTGACCGAAATAGTGAGGATTACGGATGAAAGAAGCCAAAGCGGCATATAGGCTGCTATGGTAGGATATGTCGCGGCATCGGCGCCGAGCATCGTGAAAATTGGGTTTAACAATATGTAAGTGATTATAGCGATGATACTGGCCGCGCTTAAGGCCATCATCATGCCGTGCAGCACGACACGGCGGCAATCGGTGAAATTCTGCGCTCCGATTAAGCGCGCGGTGACCGATGACAGGGCGATATTAATCCCAAAAACCATATGTGAAATCAACATGGTGATGGGGAAGGTGAAGCTTATGCCGGCCAAAATATCGGTATCGCCCATTAATGAAATGAAATATGTATCGGCGAGTTGTACGGTAATGACGGCCAAAAATCCCCATATCATGGGCACGGTCATGCGCACCAGATGATTGTTGAGATCGCCGTTGGTTAAATCGCCTTTATGCGCGTATCGGGATGCAACATCGGACATGGGAATATCTCTATCGCGCCTACAATAAACGCGCAAGCGTAAATTAGGTTTTTTGTATTTATTAAAAATTAACCAATGCAATGTATTCTAAAGGATAGGGACGCGATATCCGAGCACAGAATTTGGAAACGCGCTCTATTTTTTAGGGCAAAACGCTAATATAAACTGCGTAAAAAGGTTACATCATGGCAACTGAGGATACAGACTCTATATATTTTGTTGGGACTATACAGCAAGTAACAGTCACACTCACCAATCCATTCAGCAGTAAATCCTATTTTTTAGACGATGAATATCGTGTGAATACAGGTACATATGATGGGTTAGGCGGTAACGATTCTCTTAACATGTCCAATGTTGGAGATTTTATCACCATTCGAAATAATGTCGGGATGCAAATTATACGCAATATTGAAAATTTCCTCGCGGGTGATGGCGGCGATGTGATTAATCTCGCTGATACTGAAATTGCTTATGGTGACGTGAATATTTTTGGTGGCGAAGGTAATGACATTTTATGGTCGAATATTGGCAATGATACGATTTATGGCGCAGGCGGCGATGACATTATAGATGGCGGACCGGGCAATGACATGCTCTATGGGAATGCGGATAATGACCAGATTTTCGGCGGCGCGGGCGATGATCGTCTCGAAGGTGGCGATGGCGATGATATTCTATATGGCGGCACAGATTTGGGCTTGATGTCTTTCGACAAGAGTTTCGTTGATAATATTACTTTCCCTGATTTGGTTTCAGGCGTGAATATTGCCAATCTTATTCCGCCAGGCTCTCCTGCGCTTGGAATTAACAGCGATAATTTAAGCGTTGATTATGATGCAAACGCCACATTGACGTTCCGTGATGGGTTTGCGGGATATAATAATACTCTTGGAGTTTATGGTATCGCCTCTGATGGTAGCATACAGAATGCTTCCGTGTTATGGGCGAATGTGAAGGATGCGGGCATAAATACGTCGTATTCCGTCGATCTGCCTGTTGGCATGGCTGGTGGGCAATTTGGCTTTTTTATTATCGCGGATGGCGATCGTAAAAATGCTGATTATACGGGACTGGATATCACTGGCAGCGGCAATGTGCGCTTTGTTTATGATTATAATGGCGTGAATGAACGTGCCGCCAAAATTGATGATGACGGCAATTTTGTGTCGGTGGTTTATGATGATGGCGTGACGGTGCAAGAGCTTGAGGGTTATCACTATCACACTACGCCGCGCGGCACTTCTGCCGATATAAACTGGGATGGCGATACGCATGCGGTGTCGGGCTTGTTGGATATTGCAAATCAAGATGTTTTGCGCATCGGGTTTGAAGATCTGCCCAATTTGGGCGATGCCGATTTCGAAGATGTGCTCTTTGATCTCGATATTGATCGCATTCACGTCGATGCCAGCGAAATCGGCAATGATATTTTGATTGGCGGTGCGGGTAATGACATTTTATACGGCGAGGCGGGCAACGATATTTTGATTGTCGGCGAAGGCTTTGACCAAATTTATGGCGGCTCTGGTTCTGATATTATTGCATTTGATGTGCTGGATGCGATCACCGATAAAATTTTTGGCTTCGAAGTTGGCGTGGGCGGCGATGTTTTAAACATTACAGATATCTTAGAAGGCTATGACCCTCTTGCCGATGTGCTGGACGATTTCGTAAGGCTCGTGACCAATGGCGATGATACTGAAATACATGTGAATGCCGATGGTGATTTTGGTGGTGCATTTACCGCGATTGCCTTATTTGATGGCGGGATTAATGCGACATTAGCCGATATGTTGGCCAATGGCAATTTTGTAGCTGATCAATCAGTTGTGATTTAACGCGTCCCGCGCTATGGTAGCGCCATGAATAATGGCGTGCTTGATACTCTTTTTTATCCTTTCTTGTCTGGCGTGCTTGATCGCGATTCCAACAGCCGCGTTTTATTTTTAAATGCGCAAAACCATAGTTTCTTAAAAGAATTTTCTCCGAAAAATTTGACGCTTGAGCAAATGTTTAAGCCCTATGCAAATGTGTTAGAGCATGCGGGCTTTGCAATACATGCCACCTTGGATGATGCGGCTAAGGATTTTGACATCGCCGTGATGCTT
Organism: Bdellovibrionales bacterium; assembly: GCA_037969235.1. Lineage (GTDB taxonomy): Bacteria > Pseudomonadota > Alphaproteobacteria > Micavibrionales > Micavibrionaceae > TMED27. The sequence continues at coordinate 8,187 of JBBKXA010000190.1, forward strand.
GCCCCTAAAAACCAGATTGAAAGCTTGTACATGCTCGCACGGGCTTTAATGGCGGTCAAAACGGGTGGTATGATGGTGATGGCTGCTGATAACAAAGCGGGCGGCGGGCGGCTGGTGAATAATCTCAAATCATTTGGCTTGGAACACATTCAAAGCGATACACGAAATAAGGCCCGCGTTGTTTGGGCGCGTGTTGATGGGCTGGACATGGCCGCGATAGAACGCGCTTTAAATGAAGGTGCAATGCAACTTGTCGGTGATACAGGCTTTCAATCGCAGCCGGGTATATATGGTTGGAATAAAATTGATACTGGCTCGCGACTTTTGGCGCAGCATTTGACCGACCAATTAAAGGGACGCGGTGCGGATTTTGGATGCGGCTATGGGTATTTGTCGCGCTTCATTCTTGATCATCATAAACCGAAATCGTTGGCATTGATTGATGCGGATGCCAGGGCATTGGCGGTTAGCCGCTTAAACTGCATTTCGGATGAGTGCGACATTGTTTATGAATGGGCGGATCTAACAGCTTCGGAATTACCTGTTCGCATGCTGGATTTTATTGTGATGAACCCACCTTTTCATGAGGGCAAAGCTAGCAACAGCGATATTGGCGCGGCTTTTATTCGCAGTGCTGCGAAATCTTTGCGCCGCAACGGACGTTTATGGATGGTGGCCAACAATCATTTGCCCTATGAGCCCGTTCTAAATGACAGCTTTTTTAAGGTCGAAAAAATTGTCGAAGCGCAGGGCTTTAAAGTCTTTTGCGCGGTTATATAGAATAGCTGTATTCTAGCGCTTCTAATTCTTTGACTTGCTTTTGAATGCGCTGAATCTTTTTCTCATCATGCAAGGCTTGAGTGTTTAAGCCTGTTTCACGCCCCACCATGTAATAAATAGATTCTAAAGAAACCTCGCTGCCCCGTCCATGTTGTTTAACATGATAGGCCATCGCGGCATCAAGCGTCATGATTGATTTATCGGGCTGGTTGCGTTTACGCATATGCTCATCCGTCAGGCTGACGATGGCCATTAAATTGCTGTTTGAGATGCTTACGCCGTGGTGTTTTTCGTGGCTCATGCGCAATGCTTTTAAAATGGTATAGGTCTCGAATGGGTTAGGGGCGCTCAAAAATACTTTTTGGAAACGGCGCTCTAGCGCGGGGTCTTCGGCTACATAGATGCGAAATTCGTCCAATGTTGTGGCGCCAATCATCATGAGATCACCAGTGGTCAAATATGGTTTCATCACATCTGACAGCCCTGCATAAGAAGACCCCACACAAGAGGGCATAATTTGGTGTAGTTCATCAATAAACAAAATTGTGCGTGGGTTATCAGGATTGTGGTAGCGCTCGGCTATGCCCTTGCACAAAGGAATAAAACGCTCTTGGAATTGCGCAGGGCCAGAAGTTCCTGCGGCCATGCGCGAAAGCTCTACTTCTAAAATACGCGCATCAAGCAGATATTCAGGCACGTCTTCGGCGACAACCTTTTGCGCGAGCGCGACCACCATCGCGGTTTTACCCACACCAGCAGGCGCCAGATAAACCGTATTTTTGCGCCCTTTTTGCAACAAAATCAGAATGGTTTCGTCAATTTCTTTGTCCCGCCCTGTGATGGGCGCATAACGGCCTGTTTTGGCGAGGCGTGTGTAATCAATACAATAATTATTGATTGCATTTTCAAGCTCTTCATTGGTGACGGTATAGGACCATTCTTCTGACATTGTGAAATTTTCCGTTATTTACTGCTAAAAAAATTATAACTTAATATCCATGATAGAGATAGAGTGTTAACAAAATCTTTGGTGATTATGACTTTATCTCGTCGGCGCTGTAGCCTTGGGCAAATAATGCGGCGTCAAGATCGCCATAATTAATATAATTGTGTATATGTTGTGCGACAGCGGGTTTGGGGTGATATCCCATCCCTAGCCCTGCGGCTTGGAGCATCGGCAGATCATTCGCGCCATCCCCAATACACAGCACATCTTGCGGTGAAATATGTAGTCGATCACAATACAGCTCTAAAAATTCGACTTTAGCGTTTTTATCAAGAATGGGCGGAATAACAAAACCGCTCAGAGCGTTGTTTTCGATCTCGAGCACATTACCATGCGCTGCATGAAATCCTAAATCTTTGGCGACAGCATCGGTAAAGAATGTAAAACCGCCCGATACCAAGACACAATGCGCGCCATGTTCGCGCATTGTTTTCACCAATGAGCGCGCGCCTTTATTCATTTTCAAACCACGCAAAGTTTGTTCCAATGCGTCGGTCGGCAACCCTTTAAGTAAACCTACACGCTCATTAATGGCCTCATGGAAATCCAGCTCTCCATTCATGGCGCGGGCGGTAATGGTGGCGATTTTTTCCTTCAGCCCTGCAAAATCCGCGAGATCGTCAAGCGTTTCCCCCTCAACGATCGTGGAATCCATATCGGCGAGCAGTAATTTTTTGCGACGGTTGTCCGCGGGGGTGCAGAAAACATCAATATGATCGCTAGAGAGCATTTCACGTATATTTTCCATGACACTTTCAAAAAGCTCGCCGCTGATTTTAATTTCTGCGGCATGCATGTTTTTTAACCATCGCGCTTCGCTTAATGGCTTGACATTCGCGGCAGTAAGCATATTTTCTATTTGCTGAATATGATGTTCGTGCAAGCCGATATTTGTATCGCCCGCTACGCATGTTAAAATGTGGGACATTATTTTTTCTCTTTTAATTTTGACATTTTAATATAAGGCTTGAGCTGTGCAAAAACCATCACAAAAACCCAAAAATCCTTGCTTTTCCTCAGGTCCATGCGCTAAGCGCCCAGGATGGAGCCTTGAATGTTTATCAAACGCCAAACTTGGGCGCTCTCATCGTGCGGGGCCATTAAAGGCACAGCTTAAAGATGTGATTGATCGCCAAAAAGATTTGCTCGGTATTCCTGATGATTATGTGGTGGGCATTGTCCCCGCATCTGATACGGGTGCGTTTGAAATGGCGATGTGGGGTTTACTCGGCGCGCGCGGCGTAGATGTGTTTGCGTGGGAAGCGTTTTCTGGCGACTGGCTCAAAGACATCACTAAGGAATTAAAGCTTGAGAATGTGAATACATACGAGGCCGCATACGGTGCGCTTCCCGATATGACCAAGGCCGACCCTGCCAATGATACGGTGTTTGTATGGAATGGTACAACATCGGGCGTGCGTGTGCCCAATGGTGATTGGATTAACGATAGACGCGAGGGGCTAACGCTCTGTGACGCGACATCGGCGGTGTTTGCCTATGATTTGCCATGGAAAAAACTGGATGTGGTGACGTGGAGCTGGCAAAAAGTGTTGGGCGGAGAAGCCGCACACGGCATGCTGGTTTTATCACCACGCGCGGTGGCGCGATTGGAAAGCTTTACGCCTGATCGTCCATTACCTAAAATTTTCCGCCTCACCAAAGGCAGCGGCGATAATAAAAAGCTCAATGAATCAATATTCGAAGGTGCAACTATTAATACGCCTTCTATGCTCGCGGTAGCTGATGCGTTGGATGCGCTGGGCTGGGTGCAAAATATTGGCGGTCTGCGCACGACCATTGCGCGAAGCGAAGAAAATTACAAAGCGGTTGCCAATTGGGTGGCTAAAAATGATTGGGTTGATTTTCTAGCCGAGGACGAGGCCACACGCTCTACGACTTCGGTGTGTTTGAAGATCACTGATGAATGGTTTCAAAAATTGGATGAAGATGCGCAAACGGCTTTTATCAAATCGATGTGCAAATTGATCGAAGAAGATAATGCAGGATATGATATCGCGGGATACCGTGATGCACCTGCGGGCCTGCGCATCTGGTGCGGCGCAACTGTGAGCGGTGATGATGTCGAAGCCCTCATGCCATGGATCGGCTGGGCGTTTGAGGTGAGCAAAATGCAAGCACAGAGTAAGAACGAAGCGGCTTAATTTGCTGGTGCAAAAACATCTTCATAAATGTTTGAGATGCTTTCGACGATTTGTGATGGGTGGCTTATTGTATGCTCGATCATATCTTTAGGAATATCCCAGCCTTTATAAGCGCCATATACTATTCCCAGCGCTAATATCGCGCCTGCTCCTAGCGCAAGTTTTGACTTTGTAGCTTCGGTGGTTGCATCGTTAAAGGCAAACTTTGAGGTTAATCTATGCATATTTCCCGCAACAAAAGCTGAACTTATGTAGCCTGCGGCAGTCGCTAAAGGAACAGTTTTCTTTGCAATACAATATGTAGAGATTCCTGCAATGGCCGCCAATGGTATTGTGCCTATTAATTCGGCAAAGTCTGATGTTAAATATTCTGGCTCCATTGCAAAATATGATAAAATGCTTGTCAGGCCAACGGTTGAAATTTTGACTTCGGGCTTTGTCATGAAATCATGTGCGGATTTAAACATGTCTTTAAAACTTTTGATTAAATGCGTTGGTGAATTGATTTCGCGAGACATTTTTTCTACCTCGTCAATCGTGTTTTTCTTATTATATTCAGAATTAAAAACGGATGCATTTTCATCTCCGAACATATCATAAATCGCACGCTTATCTTTATCTTTTAAAGTTTCGTAGGCTTTTTTTATTTCTTGAAATTTTTGTAATGCCGTTTTATCATCTGGCGCTCTATCAGGATGATACTGCATCACTAACTTTCGATAAGCCTTTTTAATTTCGGCTTCGTCCGCATTCTTGTCCACACCCAATATTTCGTAATATGTTTTAGCCATAATATTCCTCGCAATTAATCTACGCATTGCTATATGT
>JBBKXA010000191.1:0-15368 GCA_037969235.1 Bdellovibrionales bacterium
GGTAATTACGATCGTAATTTTGATAAATAAATTCATCTCCGACGTGGTAATCAAAATTCCCATATTGGAAGATTTAATTGATCCAAAACCAATTGAAATTATTAGAAATGGTGTAATAAATAAAAAATACGAAAAAATCAGCGCAGCGGAAATTTATCGCTCATTGCGTTTAAAGGATATATCCAATCTCGCTCAAGTTCGCGCTGCGTATTTAGAATCCGACGGCTCAATTAGCATTTTAAAGGAAGAGCAGAATGATAAAATTGGACTGCCTATTATTCCCCCCATTGATCTAAAAGACAAAAAAACTTTTATCAAAAAAGAACATATAGAAGATAAAAAACCATATGCCTGCGTAAATTGCGGAACTGTTAAAGATTATTCAGATAAAGAAACATTTGAAAAATGTACTCATTGTAACCATCTTTGCTGGTTAGAAGCATGTTCCGGAAATCAATTATAAAACACAACATTTTATCCAAACCTTTTTTATTAATGAGCGAAATGCATTGCGCTCTTGTCTTACTGCCAAAGAACGCATAAAAATAGCATATGGGAAAAAATGGCAATAATAATGGAAAATACAACGGCTTTGACGATAGTAATGAAGAAGATGAAAAAATCATCCGCTTTCCCACGCTGGCCGAACGCGATCGCGCCGCCCGCATAGAACGCGAAGCCGAAGCAAGGTGGCGCAAAGAATACAAAAAAAACAACGCCGAACCCTTCTTCAAATTCGGCAATATCCCGCTTTTCACAAAATACAGCGTCGCCATAATCGTCATCATTCATGTTATTATGGCGCTGGTCTTACCCGCTGATCTACGCCTAAAATCCATTTATACATTCGGCTTTATCCCCGCAATCTATACAGGCTCAGCACAATGGCAATGGAGCGCAATCATCGCCCCCTTAAGCCACGCTTTCATTCATGGAAGCTGGATGCATCTTGGCGTAAATGCGTTCATGGGGCTAGCCCTTGGCACATTTTTTGAAAGATTATACGGCGCGCGATCAACTGCAATTTTCTTAATTTTATGTACCTTAGCTGGCGCATTGGCAACATTGATCATCGCACCTTTTTCCGATGCCCCAATCATCGGCGCATCTGGCGGGATCAGCGGCCTTTTTGGCGCATTAATTTTATTTACACTCGCACAAAGCCAATACACCAACCCGCTAGCGGCACATATGAAAAAATTCACCCGTCGTGGCCCATGGCCAGTATTAATATTCTGGGGCGCATTTATGGTGTTGCCGGGCTTAATCTTCGGTGGTCTCGCATGGCAAGCCCATCTCGGCGGCTATATTGCTGGCGTCGCCTTAATGATGGGCATCCAACGCGGCAAAATAAAGTTTTAAAATTCACTCAGGTGCATCAATCAACCCGCGCTGCATTTTCACACCACTATCGAGCGATAAAATCGGCGCACCATGTGCAAACGGAAAATCCCAAAAAATCGTATTAAAGCTATTATGCGGCGAAGCCACTGCTGACCAGCGCTCATAAATATTGCCCGTTTGATGACACACCCAAACCTTATCCGCCCGTGCCCGCGAAGCCTTCTCCAGCAAATCATGCACTACAGCCACGCTACTGCCCGCGCGCTCTTCCATATCCGCCCAATCTTTATATAGTAACATCGTCGCGCCTAAATCTTCCGCGCGTTTAAAATAATCGCGCGCATCACCCCATATGTGCAATTGCGCCGCCAATTCGCCTGCAATCCTTTGCCCCGCAGCGGAATGCGCGTTTTGCTTCAGCAATATTTCCATCGCATGGAGCTTAACCGCTTTCTCATCAGCGCCTTTTTTAACAACATTCAACGAAAGCCAACACTGCGCCAGCGCAGCATTTGGTGCACTTTTCCATGCTTTCAAAACAATTTTACGCGCCTTACGTAACTTCTTATCTGCCACAAAAACATCCGCCAACAATAACGTAGCAGGTGTAAATAGCGGATCAAGCGCTTGCGCCTTTTGCACCATCATCGCAGCATCTGCCGCAAATCCATTATTCTTATCGGCTTCCGCTTGCGCCAAAAACAAAGCAATCCGATCGCTCCGACCCTTAGCAGGATCAAATTCCGCTGTTTTTTCCAAGCGCCGCAGAGTCTTCTCCGCCTTTAACCAATCCGCATTACGAATTTGCAGGCTGTATAAAATTTTCAAAATCCACGCTTGCTTGGGATGAAGAGCCAAAGCCTTCTCCGCCAACGCTACCGCACTTTCATCATCACCAACATCCAACGCCGTTTGCAACAACCCACGTACGCCTAAAAATGAAGCATCTGGATTTTCCAGCAATTTTGCAAAACTAAGGGCCGCATCATCCTCGCGCCCCTCCATTCGGGCCACTTGCGCCGCCAATAATACTGGCAGCCCCGTATCACCCTTCAACAATTCTCCCGCGCGCTGCGCCTGAATTTTCGCCGTTTTAGCATCCCCCGCCGCAACAGCAGTAAGTCCACGCGTAAGCGCACGATAACCGCGCTCCTTTGCTCGCACTTCGCTATATCGGCCATAAGAACGAGGAAAATCTACAAACGTCTTTAAAACTTGATAGAAGAAAACAACTGCTATGATAAACGCCAGCAGAGCAATTAACGCTAAGCCTGCTTTCGCAGTAACAACATAGCCCTGCCATTCAAAACGAAAATCACCCGGTAATTCCGCCAGCCAAACTGCCAACGCAATGAGCACAGCTATTTTCACCAAAAACCATAAAGCTTTAATCATAACGATTTACGACCTCTACAAATCAGTTGCATCAGAAGAATGATCAACGGGGACATGACTCTTCTCTGGCGTTTGCAAAGGAATATTAGAAACGGGTCGATCAGGCTGCGGAGGGAAATCGTCCCCAGCACCTTCTTCAAAATTCATATCCGGCATAGGGACCGCGGCTTCCGGTGCAGGAATTTCCCGATAACCATCTTTACCGGCATCTGCACGCGGAATATCATTTAAATCACGCATCATCGCATCCATGCCCACACTACCCCCTAAACCACTAACGCCATAAATCTTTGTATTAATCATACGCCCAATCATTTCACTGATGTTTTGGGCGCTTATTGTCGCATCGGCCTTTTTCAACCACCCTGCCATCTTCGAACGCGCAGGCTCGTCCAAACGATCAACAGTAACAACCGCGCTTTCGATATCGCCGCTCTCCAGCTGTTTTTGCGCTTTATCAATTTTGGTTTGTGTATCCGTGCCTGTAATTAATTCGCCATCTTTTTCAACTTTGAACAACTCATTAAATCGCGCTTTTGCTCGCTCACTAACGGGAACATCTTCGCCTTGCAATGAAGAAGCGACCGCATCGCCCGCCAAAGTTTTAAATTCAGCATTCAACCCCGCAGGTGTAAGCACCCCGCTTTTAGCTTGCGGCGATAAACGTTCTAACGCGGCGCGCAGCTCAAGGTTATCCTCATCAACAAGATTCATCATTATATTTAAATCATCATCAAACGAAGTATTGTCGCGATTAACCGATGAACGCAATTGCGTCATCGTCAACAACATTGCCGCAGCTTTCAAGTCATCGGTGGGGACATTATCAAACGTCGCCCCCAATGCCGCACTTTGCTCACGCGCCGAATACAACGTCATCTCAAGCGCCGCCTCCATCGGACTATATGCATCAACAGCACTATCCTCAACCGAACCTGCAACTGCTACACTTTGTGCATTCACGGAACTCACAATCTTACTCAACTCACGCATCGCCTGATCGAGCGTAGACTGTCCATCCTCATTATTATTCATGATTTCAATGCGTTGAAGCAAATACGCCATCGCCGGAGATCCTGTTAAATCCTGCGCATGACGCTCTAACTTTAGCATGCGCTCATTCATTGTCCCCGCATCTTGCGCGAGCACATCATCAGAAATCTCACGTGCTTTTGCATTCGCCATTTCCGCTGTTTCGACCAAATCATTTTTAACTTCAGCAATTTTTTCCGCCGCTTGATTTATATTCTCTTTCGCCGCCGCGGCCTGATCTTTCAGTTGACCAATTTTCGCATTCATCTCCTCCGGCACAATAGCACCTAAAAAAGAACCGCCTTTTTGTGCATCAATTGCCGCTTGTTGTTCTGGTGTACGCGCCGTTTCAATTTGCAGCTTGCGTTGCTCCAACGCACTCACGCGCTGGTCATTATTCATCACACTCCGCGGTTTTGGCCACATCAATGCAACAATAACCGCCGCCGCAATCAAAAACAAAACCAGAAAAATCCAGCCCTTGCCACCACCACTTTTTTCCGCTTCAGCCAATTGTTGCTCAAACGTACGTGTTTTTTCGACTTCTTTTTCATACTCAGCAGCTTCTTCAGATGTTAAATCCAAAGTGTCATCAGGCGTTTGAATCTCTTGCGCGCGCTGATCAATCCCTTCATCCGCTACGCCATTACGATCAGCTCCAGATTCATCCGCCGCGGAAACGCGCGGCACATCTGCCCCCGATTTTTTTGCCTGTGTAATATTTTCATTTGCCGCCGTAGCTTTCGAAGAAGGTGAGACAGCTTTTGGAACTTCTGAACTTTTCCCTTTTACCGATCCTAGGTTTGAAGCAACATCCATATCGTCAATCAAACCTTTCAAATCCACATCATGCTCCACCGCCGCCGCATAAATTTTCTCACGACGCGATCCAGGAATTTGATCTCGTTTCTTCCACCCTTGCACCGTCGTAACGGCAACATCAATTTTCTTGGCCATAGGGCGGATACCGCCAAAGCGCTCTATAATTTGTTCAGCATTTTCAATTGGTTCATTTTTTGACGCGGCCATGATTTTCAAGAACTCCTTCAAATTTCGTTCAGCATTTTCAACATCGAAACCTCATTGGGCAATGGTGATACGTACACACCACCCCACAATTCAGGCTGTACGCACTTTACCACGCTTTTGCTTATACACAAGGCTTTTATTGTACGCAAACAAGGGGCTAATTCACTGTTTTGAATCAATTTTATGAAGATCTCCGCCGTACGTTTCGAATAAAAAACAACGCAATCAATCTCGTCGTTCTTCAAAGTATTTGCCACATCATTATCAAACGCTAAACAAGTTTGGGCTTTGTATGTCACCACACGATCAACATCACATTGTCCTATACGATCTATATCACGAGAAACATCTTCACCACTCAAATATAAAAAAGGTTGGCTGACATTTTTTATATTGCGCTCAGTCAAAGCGATCAAATCCATAGCATCACCATCCGCAGACGTAACATTACAAAAACCTATATCCCGAGCCGCATCCGCTGTACGTCCCCCCACCACATAAAGCGGTTTGTTCATTATTGTTTGAATTTTAAAATCAACCGCATCACAATCAAAACAAAACGCGTGCGCACTTGTCGCTATAACGCCCTGATATTGGGATATATTTTCAATTTCGAAATTTAACGCAACGATATCCATCATCGGCGAGATCAAAGTTGAAAAACCCTCATTTTCAAATAAAACCGCCGAACGAAGCGCAGCTTGCAATGGGCGAGTAATCAAAACACAGCGGTTGTTTGCGGGTTTGTGCGAGCGAACCATTCTATTCCTTTAAAATATCCGCTGGTATAATCATTTTTAATCGCTCACCCACTATACGGCCAATCGCTAAAGCGGTTTCAACATTTGTAACAGACGCTATTTCCTCATCATAAAAACTCTGCGCCCCATCAAGCGAACACACACAAACCCGCAAATGCATTTGCCCATCATGCAGCGTAGCGTACGCTCCAATCGGGGTATGGCACGAACCATCAAAAATCCTCAACGCCTCTCTTTCCGCCTTAACGCAAAACACTGTTTTTTCACATGAAATATGGCTAAAAACGGCTATAATATCATTATTGTTTTCCAAAATTTCCACGCCAACCGCCCCTTGCCCTGCCGATGGCAACATATCATCAACACTCAAAATCGCATCGGCCTCGTGTGCAATACCCAAACGATTTAAACCCGCAATCGCGAGTAAAGTACAATCAACTTTTTCTTCCAAATCATAATCTATTTCACCGCGCAATTTTTGAATGCGCGTACGAACATTTCCACGAAACGGCACAATCTTAACATCAGGTCGTTTGGATAAAATCATCGCCGCCCTCCGCACACTCGCCGTTCCAATAACTGCACCTACCGGCAATATATCCAACGGATTATTAAATTGGGCATCATTAGCTAAAACATTAATTTCATTCGCAAATAATAAAGCGTCCCGCGCATCTTCACGCGGTAACATATGATGTATCACAAGCCCTTGTGGCAACTGTGAATCCATATCTTTCATCGAATGCACCGCCGCATCAATATCGCCGCGTAAAAGCGCCTGCTCAATCTCTTTTGCAAACAACCCTTTACCGCCATCGACCTCGGATAACCGCACCTCACCATCCGATGGCGTCCAATCTCCGCTGGTTTTTATAACAACAATTTCACAAGCAACGTCTTCATGCGCGTCTTCCACGGACGCGCACACTGTACGTGTTTGCGTTAACGCCAGCGCTGAGCCGCGTGTGCCTATTCGTATTGTCCTTTTCATGCCGCTCATGTATTGTGCGCCCTTAATCCTTAATTACGATGGCTATTATGAACATTTTAGGTATAGAAACAAGCTGTGATGAAACTGCCGCCGCCATTGTAAATAACAAAGGCGAAATACTCAGTAATCTTGTGCTAACGCAACTCAATGAACACCGCGCATTTGGCGGCGTTGTCCCCGAAATCGCCGCCCGCGCCCACATCGATCACCTCCACACATTAATTAAAGGGGCACTGGATGATGCAAAGCTAAGATTCAGCGATCTGGACGGCGTTGCCGCAACCTCAGGCCCTGGCTTAATTGGCGGCGTGATGATCGGTATGATCGCGGGTAAAGCCATCGCCGCGAGCCAAGAAATTCCTTTCATCGCCATCAACCACCTTGAAGGCCATGCCCTCACCCCGCGCATGTCAAGCGATCTACAATTCCCCTATCTTCTCTTACTCGTGTCTGGTGGACACACACAAATCCTCGTTGCAAAAGGCGTTGGACAATATGAATTATGGGGATCAACCCTCGATGATGCCGCAGGTGAGTGTTTCGACAAGGCTGGAAAACTCATGGGGCTCCCTCACCCTGGTGGCCCACAAATTCAAAAAATCGCCGCCACTTGCGCTAATCCAACATTAGCAAAAGCCCGCTTCGCCCTCCCATCTCCTATGAAAGGCCGCGATGGCTATGATTTTTCTTTCTCTGGCTTAAAAACGGCTGTACGCCTCCAAGTCGAAAAACTCCCCGCTGGCGAACTCAAACGCGACGACGTCGCCGATCTCGCATATGCATTTCAATCGACCATGGCCGATGTAATCGCCGACCGATGCACCCGCGCTATTATCCGCTTCAAACAAGAATACCATGCCGAATCACCCACACTCGTTGTATCGGGCGGAGTCGCGGCCAACACCGCAATTCGCGAGCGCTTGGAGCAATTATGCAAAAAATATAATATCTCACACCTTGCCCCGCCCATTCATTTATGCGGCGACAATGCAGCTATGATTGCTTGGGCCGGAATAGAACGCCTTAGGCTTGGGCTGACAAATGCCCTAGATTTCAAAGCCCGCCCCCGCTGGCCATTAAGTGAACTATAAATATTTCCCCACTTGACCGCATCACGCCCAAGCGGCATCATATCCATTCACAAAACAAGGATAAAATATGCAAAAAATTGGTGTAATAGGCGCTGGCGCTTGGGGTACGGCGTTGGCACATATGCTGGCCAGTGATGGGCGCGATGTCACACTTTGGGCTCGTGAAACAAAGCTGATTGACACCATTAAGTCCACCCACGAAAACACTGAATATCTACCTTCAATCGAACTTGACGCCCGACTAAAAGCGACAAGCGACCTATCAGAAGTGATCAAAGCCGATGTTCTGCTTTTGGTAACGCCTGCACAATATATGCGCAAAACTCTTGAAAGCGTGGCTGACCAATTGGACGGAAAAATTCTTGTGATCTGCTCCAAAGGCATTGAACTGGATACAGGAAAGCTCCTTTCCCAAGTCTGCGAAGAAGTCGCACCAAACGCAAAAGTCGCTGTGTTGACCGGCCCTACATTTGCCTCAGAGATAGCTGCTGGCTTGCCCGGCGCTGTCACTATTGGCTGTAAAGATACAGATGTCGCAGCTAATTTACAAAAGCTCCTCGGCGTGAAAAATTTCCGCCCCTATGTCACCGAAGATATGATCGGCGTACAATTGGGCGGCGCGATTAAAAACGTCATCGCCATTGCTTGTGGCGTAGTCTATGGCCGCCAGCTCGGTGAATCTGCCCGTGCTGCCCTTCTTACGCGCGGCGTCGCTGAAATAGCGCGCCTCGGCGTAGCCATGGGCGCGAAAAAACAAACTTTGCTGGGAATGTGCGGCATTGGCGATCTCATGCTCACCGCATCATCTATGCAAAGCCGCAACTTCTCCCTCGGCGCAGCATTGGGCGAAGGGCGCAAGCTGGAAGATATTCTCGGCAATCGCAACGCCGTCACCGAAGGCCTCCACACTGCCCGCTCCACGCTTGACCTCGCGAAAAAATTCGCCGTCGACATGCCTATCACCGAAGCGGTTTTTAAATGTCTTCACGAAGGACTACCCGTTGACGATGCTATCGAACAAATGCTCAACCGCCCCTTTAAATATGACATGGTAGACAAAGAAACCCGCGGCGCTTAAAGAAAAAACCAAGGCACATAAAATGGCAAAAAATTACTGGCTGATGAAATCCGAACCTTTTAAATTCTCATGGGATGATCAGGTCAAAAAAGGCAATGGCCGCTGGGAAAAACGCGTACGCAATTATCAGGCACGCAATAATTTAGCCGCCATGAAAGTCGGAGATCTTGCTTTTTTCTATCACTCCAACGAGGGCAAGGCCGTAGTTGGCGTTTTGGAAATCACCCGCGAATCCTACCCCGACCCCGATGATGAAAGCGGCAAATTCGTCACCGTTGATGTTAAACCTTTAAAAGCCATGCCAAATCCCGTCACTTTAGCGGATATCAAATCACACCCGATGCTGAGCCAGATGGAAATGATCCGTCAGGTACGCCTATCCGTCCCGCCTGTGAACGAGGAAGAATGGAACGAAATCTGCGCTATGGGTGGCCTTGATGTGAAAGATTTAAACGCGAAAGATGCGGCTTGAATAAGCGCGATATCCTCCTCGGCCTATTTGTTGTGATTGTTTGGGCGGGCAATGCCGTTGCGCTGAAATTCATCACCAATGAAATCCCCCCTTTTACGGGCATGACACTGCGTATCGCCGTAACCTCCGCGATTTTTCTGCCCTTCATTCGATGGCCAGGGCGCGAAAATTTTTGGCAACTTGTGCAAGTTTCATTGCTCATGTGCTTTTTTCACTGGGGATCTTTGATATGGAGCGTCGCGAGACTAGACGCCTCAATCGCGGTGATCTTACTCCAAATGCAAATCATATTTTCTGTCATTTTGGGACGCCTATTCTTTACTGAAAAATTCGGCTGGCGCACCGCACTTGGTATGACTATTGGATTTATGGGTGTTTTGATATTGGTAGGCACACCCGCTAATCCACCTGACATATTGGGTGTGGCGGGGATCGTATTCACTTGCGTAGCCATAGCATTTGCCTATGCCCGCATGAAAACTTTAAAAAATATAAAGCCCCTAAATTATATCGCCCACCTCCATTTTTGGGCACTCATCCCCGCCATTCTAATGACATTCGCATTTGAAAATCCCACACAAATCCCATGGGAAAACGTCAATATAAACATTGTAATAGGCGTGATCGTCTATCAAATATTGGTCGCGATTGTGCATATGGTTTGGCAACGTTTAATCGGGCGTAATGACATGGGTGTCCTTACCACCATGACGTTCCTCATCCCATTTTTCGGTGTCAGTTTTGCCGTTCTCTTGTTGGGCGAAAGCCTCACATGGCCTATGCTATCAGGTGGCCTCTTAACAATGCTCGGCGTTGGGGTTATTATATGGCGTAAACAAGTAAAGATGAAAACATGACAAAAACTACATATCCCCCATCCGCCGCCATTCTCGACCATACGAACATCAGCGAAGCGCAATATGATGCGATGTATAATGGCTCAATCAATCAGCCAGAAATTTTTTGGGCCGTGCAGGCCAAGCGCCTTGATTGGTTTAAAAAACCCACAAAAATTAAAAACACATCATTCGAAGGCGATATATCCATCAAATGGTACGAAGATGGTATCCTTAATGCGTGTTATAACTGCGTTGACCGCCATCTGCCGACCAAAGAAAACGACGTCGCGTTGATTTGGGAGGGTGATGAGCCGCACCAAGATAACAGTGTCACATACGGTGAGTTACATACAAATGTATGCATGCTCGCCAACGCTTTAATAAACCAAGATGTACGCAAAGGTGATCGCGTGATCATTTACATGCCCATGGTATTAGAAGCGGTTTACGCCATGCTCGCTTGCGCGCGTATCGGCGCGGTGCATTCAGTGGTATTCGGCGGATTTTCTCCCAAAAGCCTCAAGGATCGCATTATAGATTGCGACGCAAAAATCATTTTAACCGCTGACGAAGGTGTTCGCGGCAGCAAAATCATTCCGCTCAAAGCCAACTGTGACGAAGCTATAAAAGGTACAGACGTACAAACCATTCTCACACTCAAGCATACGGGCGCGGATATAGCGTGGAATGAAAAAACAGATATTTGGTGGCATGATTTGGTCGATAGCCAAGAGGCCGACTGCCCATGCGAAGAAATGAACGCCGAAGACCCGCTCTTCATCCTCTACACCAGCGGCTCAACTGGCCAGCCCAAAGGCGTGCTACACACTACTGGCGGATATATGGTGTATGCGTCATTGACCCATGAAATGGTGTTTGATTATAAAGACGGCGAAGTTTACTGGTGCACCGCCGATGTCGGCTGGATCACTGGGCACAGCTACAGCGTCTATGGCCCCCTAGCCAACGGCGCTACATCGTTAATTTTTGAAGGAATCCCAAATTATCCCGATTGGTCACGTTTTTGGCAAGTCGTTGATAAGCACAAAGTTAATATACTCTACACCGCTCCCACAGCCATTCGCGCCATATTGCGCGAAGGTGATGAATTCGTTAAAGCCACGGACCGCAGCACTTTACGCATCCTCGGTACAGTCGGCGAACCGATCAATACAGAAGCATGGGAATGGTATTATAACGTGGTCGGTGAAGCGCGTTGCCCCGTAATTGACACATGGTGGCAAACCGAAACTGGCGGACATATGATAACCCCGCTTCCCTGCCACGATTTAAAGCCGGGTATGGCGCAAAAACCGTTTTTTGGCGTTAAACCCGCGATTGTCGACCATAGCGGCAAAGTTTTAGACGGCGAAGCGGAAGGCAATTTGGTGATGCTTGATAGCTGGCCCGGTCAAATGCGCACGATCTATGGCGACCATGAGCGATTTAAACAAACATATTTCACTACATTTAAAGGCATGTATTTCAGCGGCGATGGCGCAAAACGTGATGCAGACGGCGATTACCGTATAACGGGACGCGTCGATGATGTGATCAACGTCAGCGGTCACCGCCTAGGCACAGCTGAAATCGAAAACGCCATCAACGAACATGAAAACGTTGCCGAAAGCGCCGTAGTTGGGGTTGAGCATGAAGTCAAAGGCACCGGCATTTATGCCTACGTCACTCTAAATGCTGGCGTTGAACAAAATGATGACCTTAAAAGATCAATCATCCAAACAGTACGCACAATTATCGGCCCCATCGCCACGCCCGACACGATTCAATTCGCAAGCGGCCTGCCGAAAACACGTTCGGGCAAAATCATGCGCCGCATCTTGCGTAAAATTGCCAATGGTGAAGGCGATCAAATAGGCGACACTTCAACCCTCGCCGATCCGAAAATTGTCGATGATTTAATGCGATGATTAAACGAAAGGGGCGATAAGCCTACCGCGCATTACAGAGGAGAAGCGCGTATAAAGATATTCTCGTTTTCAATATAAAAGCATAAAAACGGGCGCCCGTTCGGGGTGCGCATATCCTGTTTTGTGCTTGAAACCCTCTAGCGCAGGATTTATGAACAGGAAGGAAGCCTGCCCACCGGCGATATCGGACGATCCCAAGCTGATCGATCGCGCTTAATTTATGCTTTTATTCCTAAATTGTCAAGAAAATTCGCGCGGCGAATTTAATACATACCAATCGCAGATTTATATAGATCAAGAAGCTCTTCACTTTCGCGGCGCTTTTCACTATCCATTTTGCGCAATGATACGATTTTACGAATGGTTTTGGCATCAAAACCTACGCCCTTGGCTTCACCATATGTTTCTTTGATGTCTTCCGCTAAATGCGCTTTTTCTTCTTCAAGGCGCTCTATACGCTCAATGAAACTGCGTAACCGCTCACCAGCCACACCGCCGACATCTTTAGCTTCACCCGCACCAGAAGATGCTGTTCCGCTCTCAGTCTGGCTTTCGCTCTCATCTTCATCATTATGGGCAGGCTGAAATTCTGCGACGTTATCGGACATCGGTGTACTCCTCATTTTAAATTTTACGATTCGAATATACTGAGTCTAAAAGATCAGGCCGTATTGTGAAGCCCTAAAATAAATTTTATTTCGCCTTTTTGATTTTTCGCACCCGCCCGCTCCAACGTTCAACACGAAGACCAATATCATTGACTCCCTCATCGGCACGACCAACTTGGATTAACAAAACGATTTCCTGATTGATCGGAACGATATTCTTATAATTTTCGATATCTTGCTTTAAATAGGTTACTGTAACAGGAATTTCATATAACCAGCGATAACGCCCTTGTACCGCACCTTCATTCATTAAAACGGTCGCATCATTAACGAAGCTATGGGTTTTAAACTGACCACTTTCCACCACATTCATAATTTTTTGATCCGTTAAAAACGCTATGTATTGAGAATGACCGCCCGCATCAAAATATTTTTCAGTCTTTTTCATACCCGCTTTATAATCTGCATCGGTAAAAGTCATAGTTTCTGAAACAACATCAACCAACCATTCGGAAACATCTTTACCGGTGCGATGCGCCAATTTTAAGGGCTGATCATCATCTGTGTCTGGATTTTCGTATGATTGTTTGATTGGAATTTTTGTCGAAGTTGAGGACTCTACATTTTCCTCATCTTCTACTGCAGCGTCATCCGCAAAAGGCGCTTGTAGCGTTGTAGCAACATCTGCGCCTGTGTCACGCAAAGAAGGAAAGAAAAACTCCCACCACGCCGCTTCCGCATTTTTTGAAAAAGCGCCAAGCGCTACAATAATAATAAGGGCGCTAAATAGTGTAAGCAAAACAGATTTCATGAAACTCACTTTGTGTTAGAGGTACGCGATGCCCCATTTGAGGGCTTTACTTTATTAATCATTCTACCAAATTGCATCACATTTTCAATGCGTCTATCCAAAAACGCCCGTGTGTTTGATAAATCTTCATCCACATCATTAAACCACGCCAATGTCGTAGACACCAAAACGCCGCTTAATAATGCGCGCTTGGAATAATGATTATAATCGCTTGATTGATCTCCCGCCCATCGCCACATTACGTCGGCGGTGCGCCAGACAATTTTACCAGCTTGCAATTTTCGCGTTGGAAACATCCAATATTGTATACTTTGCCGCACCGCTTCTTTATGCGGATTAAGCCATTCATATCGCGCCATAATGCACGCATGAATACGATCGCGAATTCGTAAATCTTTAGGATTAACACCAGCTAGAGCACGCAACATCTCACGATCCACCAAATCCGCAAACCCGTCCAGAACATCGCGTATACCTGATGGAAAGACGCATCGTCCCATTGCTCCGCTATAGCCGCAATCCGCGCTGACGCGTTCAATCATATCCCATCGCCAGCCATCAAATTCCACCTCTGGCAAAGCTTTGAGAATGATGGCATCACGTATGCGCGTAATTTCGTTTTTATCCATACATATAGTATCGCGTTTTTACCCTAGACTTTCCAGTAAAAACAGCCATCTTGTAAGAATGGATCATAACGCTGATAAAGACCCCGACGACGACCGCCCGATAAGGGAAAACACCACACGCACTAAAATTGCGCGGTATAGCAAAGTGTCCACCACGATGGCGGGCTTGGCCGTTAAAGTCGCAGGTGAGCGCTTTCTAGGCATTAAGATCGAACGCGATGAACACGCTAAAGCGTTAACCGCCGCGCTCGGCAACCTTAAAGGGCCTTTGATGAAGGTCGGACAAATTCTCGCAACCATCCCCGAAGCGCTTCCCCCCGAATACGCCAATGCGTTTCAGCAATTACAATCCGATGCTCCATCCATGGGGTGGCCATTTGTGCGCCGCCGTATGAAAAATGAGCTTGGCGCAGATTGGGCGAGCAAATTCAAAACATTCGAACAAACCGCCGCCGCCGCCGCTAGCCTTGGCCAAGTCCATAAAGCAACATCACACAATGATGAGTTATTGGCGTGCAAGCTCCAATATCCCGACATGCAAAGCGCCATTAATACCGACCTCAATCAGCTTAAAATCATTCTCGGCATCTACGAACGTTACGATAATTCAATAAAAACGGCTGATATCCACGTTGAATTATCTGAACGTTTACGCGAAGAATTGGATTATGAGCGCGAAGCGCGGGCGACTAAAATGTATAGCTATATGCTTCGTGATGAACCCAACGTGCATGTGCCAACGGTGCATGATGAATTATCAACTGATCGCTTGCTGACATCTTCATGGCTTGAGGGGCGAAAAATCCTCACCTTTAAAGATGCCCCGCAAGAACAACGCAACGAAATCGCGCTCAATATGTTTCGCGCATGGTATGTGCCGCTTTATTTTTACGGTGTCATACACGGCGATCCTCATCTCGGCAATTACACAGTGCGCGAGGATAATACGATTAATTTGCTCGATTTCGGTTGCATCCGCGTTTTTCCGCCCAAATTTGTCGGCGGGGTTATTGATTTATACAAAGCATTAATGAGCAACGACAACGCGTTGGCTGTTCATGCATATGAAACTTGGGGATTTAAAGACCTCAGCAAAGAACAAGTTGAAACGCTTAATATCTGGGCAAAATTTCTCTATGGCCCGATCATGGAGGATAAGGTCCGCGCCATCGGTCACGCAGATGGCGCGGTCTATGGTCGCGAAACCGCAGAAAAAGTACACGGAAAATTGCGGGATTTAGCCAAAGAACGAGGCGGAATATCCATTCCTCGTGAATTCGTATTTATGGATCGCGCAGCCCTTGGTTTAGGATCTGTATTCATTCACTTGGATGCGCACGTAAATTGGTATACACTATTT
>JBBKXA010000192.1:0-3577 GCA_037969235.1 Bdellovibrionales bacterium
AACATCCAGATGGCCGCACATGGCGAGGAAATGATCATACCGCCTCAACTCGTCGGCCTTGCTATGGCGATCATCGGCATGATCGGCGGCAGCTTAATCCCCCAGATCAACACCAAAAAATCGGTGGCATGAGTGCGGAATACCAAGCAATTCCAGATCTATAAACCTTAACAAAGCGCTGCTTCAAGCTTTTCTCTATATTGCGGATCGCTTTGAGTGCCATTTAAAGGCGCATTAACATTAATCTTATTGGCTATACAATGTCCTGCACCACCATCATTTCTATGATTTATCAAAGTCGTGCCATGTAATTCAAATCCAGCATTTTCTAGACGTTTTGCCAAGTTCATACTGATTTCATCGGAGACGATCAAAACTTTCGGTTTAACCTCAATTACATTACTGGCCAGTACAGCGGCATCATGTGCTGACACTTGAATTAAATATTCGTCCTTATCCAAACCATAATCTGCAAACAGCTTTTTGCACATATAATTATATGATTTTGTCATTACTCCACCACGATATGACAGAACATATCCTCCATCAAGCGGCATCTGGCTAGTATCAATATGAAAAAAATTATTATCAACGGGCAAACTTAAAATATCTCTATCCGTCACACGCGCAAGCTGTTTATGTGCACGCTTATCCGTCCGTCCTTTTTTGGGATCTTTTAAATCGTTTGAATATCCGGCTAAAAATATCCCACGAAACGGATCTAAAACACTGTCGCCGCTACCTTCAAAGGCAAAACTGCTTGTCTCATGTTTCGTTCGCGCGCTGCCCTCAATCACGCCATAGCAGCTTTGAAACAACTCTGTCTCATATGCTTTAATGGCCGGTATCGCCAAACGCCCCTCATCTGTGCGTAAAGTGTTGGTAAAGCGGCTTGATAATGTATTAAAATTTACGTCCAATATCTTATTATCATCAGTAAATGTAACATTAGTTGAAAAAGCAGCAAAATCAGCCGTATAGACCTGCCCGATATTCCCCTCCGTCGCAGGAATCTCTATAACCCGCCCTCCAAGTTCCTCGATTAGCGCTTTTAGATTAAACCATTCCTCTAACGCGCCTTTTCTGCTTGTGTGTCCTTCAAATGCATTGGTGCCATCGTTTGCCTCACTGATATACTTTGGCTGACACATCACGAAAGTCGGCGTCAGCAATAATTCTCTTAACGGGGTGTAGTCTGGTTGTGTGTCTAAAGTATTCATAAAAAACCTCTTGTTCATTTAAATTTATTTTCAATATTCTATGTTATTAACTTATTCTATTTCAAAATATAATAAAACAGAAAAATTAAATTTGCCATAAGATTGGGGCAGCATTAAAAGATATTTCGTCACAATATTTAATATTGTAATAACTAAACATTTATCTTATGTATACACCATGAGTTTGAAAACTAAACATGCTATTGTTGCAAGTACGTTTTGCGCTGGAGGGGTGGTTTTTTGGATGACAAACAACACGCAGAACGTAGTAGATATCCCGCCGCCCGAACCCACTCCACAAACCCTAGCCACAACAAAAGTGCCAGTTACACTTTCCCCATTTGGCATTGTAGCGGCGGAAGAGCCTTCGGAAAAGCTTGAATTAGAACAAGAGCCGATTGCACCAATAACAAATTCAGCTCCCATTCAAGCCGAACCCTCATTAGACGAAACCGAAGGAAACCTACCGCAAGCTGAAGGCATCCGCTTCGAAATGTTTAATGATGAATGGCTGATATGCACGGAAAAGAAAACGGCAAAACCGGGAGATCCAAACTATCAATATAGAAGTTATTATGAGTATGCTTCGGGTGACAATTCAGAAATGGACAAAATGATATTCAGTGATGAATTATGTGTTTCCGAAATAGCAACGGAAAACGTAGTAGGTTATAAGATATACGAAATTAACGATCAGCTATATTCATTGTTATCTCAACAAGTAACCCAAAACGATGATGGCACGAATACTACAGTAAATTATTATACTTCAGCGGTTGCTGAAAAAATTGCCGATGGCAACTTAACTGCCGATGCCCCTGAAATATATAGCAAATCGTGGACGGATAAAGATAAAAATCAATGTCAGAGAGAGGAATACTCAACAGGAAAACTTCATTTTATTTCTGTTTGTGCCCCTGAAGCCAGAGATGTACATGGCCATGCACAAATTTATATGTATGAGAGTGGCCTGATACGAAAAATAAATTTTGATATAGATCATAGTGATCAATTTGGTTTTCCATATGCAAGCAAAGTAATTTGTGATGGAGCAGGGAACATTATATCTCTAACGCATCGGCAAGATGGCTCTGATTATTTCAAATATGAAAAAGAGCAAGAAGATAGATCACTCGGCACGTGCCCAACCCTAGAAACACTCGGAATTGAAATGCTCCCCTGAGTGATACTTTAAAATATCATTGAGCGTCGAGCAAATGTTGGTGAAGGGACTGAGGGCTTAATATTTAAAGCTTAGTGTGTTGTTTTATATTGATTTTGCAAGCTAGCTTTAGTGCTTATGCCCCCATAAATGCCCCCATAACTTTTTTTGTGCCCCTTTTATCTGGCATTCATTAACACCATAAATCTAGCATTTAAAGGAGAATGAAATGCAAAACGTAAAAAAGGCTAACACCAATGATGAAATGTTTCCAGCGAATATGAGCCAATCTGAAGCCGCGCTAAAAATGATGATTGCTTACAGGGATAAAATCAATGAAGCGATTAAAGTGGCTTATGGCGTTCTTAACCAACAAAGCAAAGGGGGAAGCCATGAGTAATACACAAGCCAAACATGAAGACATTGAAGCACGCATTATCAAAGACGCAGAAAGTGCCCTAAAAGCATTGCAGGCTATCAGGCGTGATATAAGCGCGCTTAGCGGTGCTGTAAATGATTTATGTGATGAAGCTGAAACGCTACTGGAGGGATAGAGATTAAAGGGGGCTTGGTTGCCCTCTTTTTTATAGCGTCACTAAAGTCACTATTCGGACGCATGATTAATTCGATTTTAAAGCCCCGTGAGTGTGATGTTTTTATTTTGCGCTAGGGGAGTGGCTTAAAACAGTATTAAGTGATTCAGCGATTCTGTATGAGTCAAGAAATGCACATGCATGCTTTTCAGGTATGTTCTAAATCTATTCGCCTATCGTGCGCGCGCGTATTGCGCAGAAAATCTCTTTATGGACTCCGAAAATTCTTTTTCATGGGCTGTAATAATTCAATTTAAAATATCTTGCGCGCTTGCGCGTATTGCGTATAAAACCCTTTTTATAGCGTTGTTATAGTCTCTTTTTATGGACTCCCATAATTGCAATTATATCATGCCTTGCGCGTATTGCGTATAAAATCCCTTTATGGACTGAAATAAGCCCATTGTCTAAACGTTTTCTAACGTCTTTGAAAACCCGCCCCCGTTTCGTTTCGCTTGCTGCTTGGGAGCAGCTACACTACACGGGTGCTATAGTCATTCCAATTAACAATCGTATATGTTATACTTATGCATGACATATCCAATATCATTTCGTCGCAAGGTTGTTGCGCATATAAAAGAAGGGATGAGCAAGGCAAACGC
>JBBKXA010000193.1:0-7727 GCA_037969235.1 Bdellovibrionales bacterium
CTTATTGTGAGTATTGAACCTTCCAGCCTCCCCAACAGGAAAAGGGGACAGATTGTGTCCATGTCCAAATGGCGCATTTAAAACCACAGGAATGTCACGACCATCAAGCACATCCAAAATACATTCGCGCAACGAAAAACCATACTGACGCGCTCCATCATCCGGCAAAATTTGAAACTCCCCAACCGCAAGCCCGCCAATTTGTTCAAAAACACCCATGCGTTTCATATGTATCAACATGCGATCAAAGCGGCTCATTTCATCACCTGTATCCTCAAGGCATAAAATGCCGCCCTGCAAATTCGGACAGTCATTTGTGCCGCATAAATAATGAAACAACGATAAACACCCGCCAACTATAATGCCCTCCGCTTGCCCATCTTGCACTACATCCGCCGTGGATAAATCCATCGCTCGCACGCGCCCTTGCAAAATATCTAACGTTTGATCCAATGCTTCATCATTGTGTATTTTCTTAAAAAGCTGCGCATGCCAACCAGCATTGCGCGTTTGCGCATAAATAGAATTGAGCAAAACACTCACATCACTGAAGCCTATAATCGGCTTCGGGTTTTTCAAAATCAGCTTGATATCAAGCCCATCCAACAAAGTTAAAGCCCGATTGCCACCGCCCGCCATCCATATCGCATCAATAGATTGATCGGCATAAAGCGCATGCAGCGCCGCTAATTTTTCTTCAGCGCCCCCCGCCGATTGATGCACACGCGCATAAGTCTGCAGATGCACAACAACCTCAAACCCCCGCGCAGTCATAACCGCCACAGATTTTTCAATATCCGCGCGATCCACATAAGAAGATGGCGCCATGACACCAATTTTTGCATTGGGTTTTAAATAAAGATTATTCATGAATTGATTTTAACACTGCAAACCATAAATACATCAAAGTTTTTCATTTGGATTATAGTATTTTAAATTCCGTAATCTGTGGAATTAGTTTAAACGCCCGCGAATTAATAGTCTCAATGTGCGTGATTTAAATTCACGACGATATAAAATCCTTACAATCAAAGCGCATAATAGAATGAAAACAATAGGGTTTATAAACCATGATAAAAACGCTAAAGCAAAATAATAAGCCCGCAAGCCGTAGTTGAATTGATGGTTGGCGTTATCAGACAGCTTGGCAACCTGTTTTGCAAAGTATTTTTCTTTGGCTGTGAGAGTTTGTCTAGCGCTGTGCGGCGCGGCGCCAAGCAAAACAGCACAAAATGTGTATTGTCGCATCGCCCAAGTAAATTTAAAAAATGCAAAAATAAATATTAACCCAAGCATTGAGAGTTTGATCTGTATGTTTTCTACACTTGTCTGGGTTACGAAAGAGTGGTGGGATAATACATTGTCTATCTTGTCGGAGGAGGCAATTAATGTAAGCACACCTGCAATCATTAAAATTGTGGTGGAAGCAAAGAAATTAACCGTGCGTCCTAAATGCTCTAGCAATGCCATGTCTGTGATGCGTGAAGTGTCATTTTGCATCAACATGTTTTCCACCCACGCTATACGATATCGATACAAAGACGAAGCTATACAGTCGTGATGGCGCGCGGAAATTCTAGCGTAATACGTATAGCCCACCCAACAAATGATAAGCCAAGCGAATGCGAAATAATCTATATAATTGAATAAAGCCACAATTGCCCCAGCGTAATCAAAATGTTGATGTTTTGATCGCTTTATTCAAAATTTTTCTGAAATAAAATGACCACTCGCGAGCAGGGTTTAGCAGAGCTGGAGTGGTTACTCAAGCTTAATTTAAGCAAGTATTCATTCCAAATTTTTAATCCCCTTAAACGCTGCCAACGCTTCTTCCCGCGAATTTTTCAAATCAACAATCGGCGCGGGATAATTGGCGGGCGGATTTGTGCTCTCCCACGGTTTATGTAGATATTTATCATCCATATGCGCCAGCTCCGGCACATATTTGCGTACATAATGACCCTTAGGGTCAAATTTCTCGCCCTGCGTCACGGGATTGAATATCCGAAAATAAGGCGCTGCATCTGCGCCGCTTCCCGCTACCCATTGCCAGCTCGCGGAATTATTCGCTAAATCCGCATCTACCAAACAATCCCAAAACCATTCCGCCCCGCGATGCCAATGCACCAACATATTTTTCACCAGTAAACTTGCGACAATCATCCTCACGCGATTATGCATCCAGCCAGTTTGCCACAATTGCCGCATGCCAGCGTCTACAATTGGAATACCCGTTTGCCCACGTCGCCAGCGCTCCAGATCATCACTGTCCTGAGATTTCCAAGGGAAGTCATTAAATTTCTCCTGCAAATTATCCCATGTTACATGCGGGAAATGATAGAGCAGGGCATAAGAAAACTCCCGCCAACCCAGCTCGGAACAAAAACTATCAATATCGCTATTCGGCACTTTATGCGCAGCAGCATAGCTTCGCGCCTTATACCAAATTTGATGCGGAGAAATCTCCCCATTCGTTAAATACGGCGACATCCGCGACACATTGTCCATATCCGGACGGTTGCGATCACCCTTATATCCCGCCAGTCCATGCTGCAAAAAATGATTGAGCCGCTTATGCGCGTCATCTTCTCCCACTTCCCAAAACTCGGACATGCTTTCATACCATGAAACATCAGGCATAAGCTTCAAATCATCTAGCGCTCCAATATTCGCGCTATGATCGGCGTAAGTAATACGGGCAGGACGCTCCAACGGCTCGCGCGGTGGCGAAGCTTCAAGGCATGCGCGCTTATAAAAGGGTGTAAACACGCGATACGGCGTACCATCGCCTTTGGAAATATTCCACGGCTCCCACAACAATGATCCATTGAAACTTTTGACCGCAATTCCATTATCGCTCAACCCGCTTTTTATCGCCTCATCGCGTTTAATTTGCCATGGCTCATAACATCGGTTCCAAAATACGGCAACAGCTCCAGTCTCATCAATAAGGTTTGCAAGCATTTCCGCCGCATCCCCAACACGAAAAACCATATGTTCACGAAGATCACCATTAAGTGCGCCGAGGCTTTGATGCAACCACCACCGCCGCGCGCCTCCACGCCGCCACTGCGCTGCATTTTCATCATCAAGAATAAAAAGCGGAATAATAGCATACCCGTTTTCCAAAGTGTGATGCAGGGCAGGGTTATCAGCAATACGAAGATCTTGACGAAACCAGACGATGGCAGTTTTTAGACTCATAGGATATATATATAAACAGCTGAAAATAATTCCAGATGTTTAAGAAAATTGAATTTCGACACGGACTACAAATCAACCGTCATTCGTAATTTTTTGTATGATCTCCTGCCGCACTTCATCTGCCTTCAAATTGTCAACCTGACACGTCCCAGCGGCCTGGTGGCCGCCGCCTCCATAGCTAAGACAAAGTTGGCCAATATCTGTTTTGCTAGTGCGGTTAAGAATAGATTTGCCCAGTGCAAACACGGTGTTTTGTTTGTTTTTCCCCCACAAGACATGCATGGAAATATTACATTGGGGAAATAAAGCATAAATCATAAAGCGGTTGCACGCATAAATCGTATCTTCATTACGCAAATCAAGAATAACCAAATTCCCATGGATGCTAGAACAACGCTCCAATTGCTCACGAGCTCTAATTTTATGGTCTTCGAATAAATCCACACGCTCTTTAACATCGGGAATAGCAAGAATATCTTCGATCGTTTTATGGTCACGGCAATGATCAATCAAATGCATCATCAGCTGATAATTCGAAATACCAAAATCACGAAAACGCCCCAAACCTGTGCGTGCATCCATCAAAAAGCTCAGCAATTCCCAACCTTTGGGGTGCAAAATATCTTCCTTAGTGAATTGCGCAGCATCGGCCTTGTCCACCGCTTCCATCATATCTTGTCCGACATTAGGAAACTTCTCCGCTCCACCAAAATAATCGTAAACCACACGTGCCGCAGAAGGCGCTTCGGGGTGAATAATATGATTCTCAGGCTTGCCCTTTACCCGCTCAGCCTCGCTGGCGTGATGATCAAACGCCATATACACGCCTTCAACGTAAGGAAGGTTCGTTGTAATATCATTTGGCCCGACTTCGATTAAGCCGTCTTGCATATCTTTGGGGTGGGCAAATGTGATGTCATCAATCAGATTTAAATCTTTAAGCAAAATTCCACAAACCAAGCCATCCATATCACTACGTGTAATCAAGCGGTATTTTTTATTTGCATCAGGCATTAATTTGGGGGCAGTGGACATAAGTAGACTCCTTTGATTTTCAGATTCTCATCCTACAACACCAATGATTAAGAAGGAATGAAAAAAGTGAATACAGCCGTTGAATGGAATATATTTCAAAGCCATGAAGCCAAGAAGATTTGATTTTTTTTAACGCGGCTAGATGCTGCAAACACAACCTTCTTAGTGCACTTGGTGCGCTTTGTGGTTCAGTCTTCAAGAAAAAAGCCGCTCTAAGGTGAACGGCTTTTTAAAATTCTATAAATCTGCGCCACTAAGCGCTTTCTTTTTTATTTTCTTTCTCGGCGTCTTTATCTTTTGCTTTAGATTTGGACGGTTTCTTTTTCTTCACCTTATCTTTGCTGATTACAAATTTTGGTTTTGCACGGTTTTCAACTGTTTTGTCAGAAACAATCACTTCTTCCAAACCTTCAACATCAGGCATTTCAAACATCGTATCCAGCAAAATCGTCTCAAGGATAGAGCGCAAACCACGCGCACCAGTCTTGCGTTCAATTGCTTTTTTCGCAATGGCTTTTAATGCCTTGTCCGTAAATGTCAGCTTGACGTCTTCAATCTCAAACAGGCGCGTATATTGTTTGATCAACGCATTTTTTGGCTCAGTCAAAATGGTGATCAATGCCTCTTCATCCAAGTCTTCCAGTGTCGCCAAAACGGGCAGGCGACCAACAAATTCAGGGATAAGGCCATATTTCAACAAATCTTCCGGCTCCAATTCTTTGAGCAACTCCCCAGTGCCGCGCTCATCCAAATTTTGAATGTCGGCACCAAAGCCAATCGTTGTGCCGCGTCCTCGCGCTGCAATCACTTTATCCAATCCTGAAAAAGCACCGCCAGCGATAAACAAAATGTTTGAAGTATCCACTTGCAAAAATTCCTGCTGAGGATGCTTGCGCCCGCCTTGCGGAGGAACAGAAGCAACAGTCCCTTCCATCAATTTCAACAAAGCCTGTTGCACGCCTTCACCCGATACATCGCGTGTGATGGACGGGTTATCAGATTTACGGGAAATTTTATCGATCTCATCGATATAAACAATCCCGCGCTCCGCACGCTCAACATTGTAGTCCGAAGCTTGCAAAAGCTTAAGCACAATATTCTCAACGTCTTCGCCCACATAACCCGCCTCGGTCAATGTCGTGGCATCCGCCATCGTAAACGGCACATCAAGAATGCGCGCCAATGTCTGCGCTAATAATGTCTTACCGCAACCCGTAGGGCCAAGCAGGAGAATATTAGACTTCGCCATCTCCAGCTCAGCGCCAGAACCCGTGCCGCCAATATCCAGACGTTTATAATGGTTATGCACAGCAACGGCCAAAACGCGTTTTGCTGATTCTTGTCCGATCACATAATCATCAAGCACTTGTTTGATCTCTGAAGGCGCAGGAACTGTGTCACCTTCGCGCACAAGCTGGGTCTTATCTTCTTCCTTGATAATATCCATACACAGCTCAACACATTCATTACAAATGAATACGTTAGGCCCCGCGATAAGCTTGCGCACCTCATGCTGGCTCTTGCCGCAGAAAGAACAGTAAAGCGTATTTTTAGTATCGGTCTTGTCTGATTTGCTCATGGAGAGAAAGTCCATTCGTTAAATGTTATATTATTAATGTAAGGTACGCCCCATAGTCGGCGCAAGGGCAAAGATCGAAAAAACCGTGATTTATTTCAAAAAGATGGTATATCGGTGTGTATGACTAGAGAAACGTTAGAAGAATTAATCGAAAATTTTGCACTGTTTGACGATTGGGAGGAGCGCTACCGCTATCTTATCGATCTCGGGCGCACGTTGCCCGCTATGGA
The DNA here is from genome assembly GCA_037969235.1 of Bdellovibrionales bacterium. Taxonomy (GTDB): domain Bacteria; phylum Pseudomonadota; class Alphaproteobacteria; order Micavibrionales; family Micavibrionaceae; genus TMED27. The sequence goes on from JBBKXA010000193.1 coordinate 6,049, forward strand.
TGACGGATTGAAAAATGAGGAAACTTTGGTGCGTGGCTGTACTTCGAAAGTGTGGATTGTTCCGCATATCGAAGGGGCAGGAGGCAACGCCGTCTTTACCTTCACCGCCGACAGCGATGCGCATATTGTCCGCGGCCTGATCGCCATACTCGATCGCGCCTACCAAGGGCGTACGATTAATGATATTCGTGAGATTGATATAGACGCAGCCTTCACCAAAATTGGCCTTAACCAAAACCTAAGCCCAAATCGCCGCAACGGTTTTTATTCGATGGTGGAAAAGATTAAGGCTGTTGCAGGTTGAAGATCAGCGCGAGCAGGACAGTTCAAAACCATTTCCTCGCCATCAAGCTCTAATATTCGTGCGGTTGGCATGCGTCCATATCGATCTGGTGCGCAAGCAACGCGTTGAAATTCTGTGAACGAAAATGTTCTGTTTTCGGGGACTGTCTCCAGATTTTCTAATTTTTGCGCGCGATCATCTTGAATTTGCTGAGAAATATCAGATATTTTGGGAATGCCAGTTAGCAATAAACCTGCTAACGCGACACCAGATAGAGTGATGCATGCTTCACGTATCGGGAGGTTTTTATTTCGTGTTCTTGTGCTTCGTTGTTCGATATTCATTTTTAAACTTTGAATGTTTGTTGTTTAATAAAGAGCTTCGTTCTCGTAAATCCTATTCGGTAATTTAAATTTTAAACTCATTGTATTCTCCGCTTCCTATTGAATTTCATTCGTGAGCGGCACGGCATCATCGCCATTATATTTATCCGCATATGGCGAGGAGGGCTCTGTTTCTGTGGTGTCGTTAAGCATAGCATGCCCAAGCGCGCCTAAAGCGATAACAAGTGCCGTGGCTATAGCAAAATCTCTTACTAATCTGTATTTAGGCATTATCATTCTCCTAAAAAATAACATATTTACAGAATAGTTGTGGGCTTGTCAATAAAAATAATCTTACGTCATCTCCGCCTCGCGCGGGCGGTAATGAGAATCTAGGGGCCTAAGTTTAAAACCGTTACTGCTCCTTCGGCGGTTCCGTCTTTTTGGCAGGCGCAATATTTTTTATTCCAGTATAGCGAATAGATTTCAAAATCTCAGTATAAAGCTCATCCGCTTCTTTAACACCATCACCAATCAAATCCGCCTCAATCGAAAACGCTGATTGTTTACCAATCCATAATTGCGCGATGTAAATAGTGTCAAGCTTGCCCGATTTTCCCGCGCCCACCAAGGCGGCTTGCTTAAACCCTTCATCTTCGCGAAATGCGCTATTATATTCTTCGACAACGCTGTCCTTAGTCATCGCACGAAGCGTCGCTTCCATTACTTCAGCGCTGTAATCGTTATAAATCGCAGCATCGACAGGATTGCAAATCACCCGAAAATTCACCGTGCCGACCATATCAAACACTTGCGTATAAGTGGTCAAATCATAGCATTTTTCTTCCTGCTTTTCACCGCGCATTTCGCATTGTTGTTTCGATGCAGGCGCTTCAGGAAACTCAATCGTAAATTCACAATGATCGGGAGAATAAGAGGCCCAACCCTCGCGATTATTCTCAACCTTGGCTTCTTCTTTCACAGGAGCATCCACCACTGCCGCCGCTTCATCCTGAGCTAATGCCGACAGAGGCAACATCAAAAGTGCCAAAGCCATTATTAAATGTTTCATT